>JAAFHT010000005.1 GCA_013297625.1 Actinomycetota bacterium
CCACTCTTCGCCCGCCGCCGGGCTGCGGGGGTCGATGCCCTTGTACGCGCATGCGGCCTCCACCCACGCGGGCGCTGCCGCGAGAGTTGACGCGCGCACGGCACCCAACAGTGCGCGGCGCTCGCTGATCGACATGCGCACCCATCGCTCGGCGCCCTGACGCAGGGCACGCAACGACGGTTCGAACTCGGCGATCGTGGCAGGCACGAGGGTCCTCCTGTGGCTGTTCGGCGGTGAACGAGGTAGCAGACTGACGATACTCCCGCTGGGCGGCAGGACTACACGCCGAGCAGGGCGCGCAACTCGTGCACATCGTGGGCGACGGCTCGAGCGTGCGTGAACTCCGACGGTTCGCCATAACCCCACGACACCGCGATGGTCGGGATGCCGTGGGCGGCCGCGCCCTCAACGTCGTGCACGCGGTCGCCGATCATGACGGGGCGCGTGAGGTCAGCATCCATTGCCCGCAATCGCACGAGGGCCTCGGCGACGACATCGGCCTTGGCGCTGCGCACTTCGTCGGCCGAGGCGCCCGTGATGATGTCGAAGTGCTCGGCAATCGTGAAGTGCTCGAGCATGAGCGTGGCCGGCACTTCGGGCTTCGAGGTCGCGAGGCTGAGCGGGATGCCCGCCGCGGCGATATCGCGCACCAACTCCCCCATTCCCGGGTACAGGGTGGCGTCGTAAGCCCCACGGTCGAGGTAGCGCTCCCGATAGACCTCGAGGGCACGCTCACGCTCGGCCAGGGTCATGCCGGCGCGGTCGCGAAACGAGTCGAGGATCGGCGGGCCGACGTACTTCAGCAGCTCGTCGTGCGACGGAACGGGCCGCCCGAGAACCTCAAAGGTGTACGCGAGCGTGTCGGTTATTCCCGGCGCCGAATCGGTCACCGTGCCATCGAGGTCGAGCAAGATCGCGGTGTGATGGTGCACGGTGTGAGCGTAGGGCGTGACGGTCGGAGCCTGCTGAGCAGCGGGCGCTGACAGTGGGCTAGCGTGCGCGCGCTGCCGAGCGTGTGCGGCGCAGGCGCGCCACCGTGACTGCTCCAAGGCCGAGCGCCATGAGAGCCAGCGCAAGAGCCATAGGAGCAACGATGTTGGCACCCGTGGCCGCGAGATCGAAGTCGTCAGGAAGCGGCAGCGTCGGCAGGTCGAACGCAACGTCGAGGTCGACCAGCTGCTCGTCAGAGACTGACGTGCTGGCCACGCCAACCCCCGCGAGGCCGGCAGCGGTGATGGTGCGCGAGATCGTTCCGGTCGTCGCATCGTGGTCGGTCACGGTGTAGAGCGCATCGGCTTCGCACGTCGTCGACTCACCCGGTTCGAGCGTGTCGTCGGCACACGTCACCGAGCCGAAAACGGGGTCGATGATGTGCACACCCGTGAGGGTCGAATTGCCGGTGTTCGTGACAATGAACACAGCGCGAATCTGATCGCCGGCCTGAGCGGGATCCGTCGTGCCCGGAACCGTGAGGTTGTGGTGGTCGACGACGACACTGATCGACGGGGAGAGCGCGACGGTCGCGATCGTCGCGATCGATTCGGTCGCGTTAACCGCTGCACCCCCGAACGGCGGCGTCGCGGTAGCGGTCGCGCCGTTCGACACGGTTCCCGTGGCCACATCACCAAACGTGACGGTGTGGGTCTCGTCGCCGGCGCACGTGGCGCTCTCGCCGACCTCGAGCGTCGTCGGCACACACGTGATGGTGCCGCCTTCGGGGTCGTTGACGGTCACGTCGCTGAGGGGCACGTTGCCGGTGTTGGTGACGACGTAGCTCCACGCGATGGTGTTGCCCACCGCGGCGGCACTCTGGTTCTCGACCGGCGTGACCGTGCCCGAGGTCACGATCGATAGGGCGGGGGCGACCGCGACGGTCGTGACGCTCGCGACGGACTCGCTCGCGTCGACGGCTGCTCCGGTGACCGGAGCCGTGGCGGATGCGGTGGCCCCGTTGGAGACAGAACCCGTGCCGAGGTCGGCGACAGTGACAGTTCTCGTCGCGGTTCCCGTGCAGTTCGCGGTCGCGCCAACGGCCAGCGAGGTCGGCACGCACGTGATGGTGCCGCCTTCGGGGTCGTTGACGGTGACGTTGGTGAGGGGCACGTTGCCGGTGTTGGCGACGACGTAGCTCCAGGCGATGGTGTTGCCGACGGCTGCGGCGGCCTGGTTCTCAACCGGAGTCACGGTGCCCGAGGTCACGATCGAGAGGGCGGGAGCGACAGTTACGGTCGTGACGCTCGCGATTGACTCGCTCGCGATGACCGACGCCCCGGTGACGGGAGCCGTGGCGGATGCGGTGGCACCGTTAGAGACAGAACCCGCTCCGAGGTCGTCGTAGGTGACCGTGTGGGTAGCGTCACCGGTGCAGCTGGCGGTTTCGCCGACCTCGAGGGTCGTCGGCACACAGGTGATGGTGCCGCCCTCAGGGTCATTAACGGTCACGCTGGTCAGCGGCACGTTGCCGGTGTTGGTGACGACGTAGCTCCAGGCGATGGTGTTGCCCACGGCTGCGGCGCTTTGGTTCTCGACCGGGGTGACCGTGCCCGAGGTCACGATCGACAAGGCAGGCGCAGCGACAACCGTGGCAATGGTCGCAACCGATTCGGTCGAGGTGATAGCCGACGCGCCGAACGGCGGTGTGCCGCTCGCGGTCGCTCCGTTCGCCACGGATCCAACGCCGAGGTCAGCAAGGGTGACGGTTCTCGTGGCGGTTCCCGTGCAGTTCGCGGTCGCGCCAACCGCAAGAGTGGTCGGCGCGCACGTGATCGTGCCGCCTTCTGGGTCGTTGACGGTGACGCCCGTCAGCGGCACGTTGCCGGTGTTGGTGACGACGTAGCTCCAGGCGATGGTGTTGCCCACGTTGGCGGCGGCCTGGTTCTCAGCCGGGGCGACCGAGCCCGAGGTGACGATCGACAGGGCAGGAGCATCCGGAGTGATTGTCGTCGACGTGGTGTTCGAGGTTGAGGTTCGCGCGGAGCTCGAGAGCGAGTCGGTGAATCGAACGGACGCCGAGTTGGTAACGGCCGGAAGCGCTGTCACCGAGTCGACGACCACGCGGAAGCTCACCGTGACGGATGCTCCTGCCGCGAGCGTTCCGCCCGCCGAGCTCGACGCTCCGCTGCCAACGCGCACGCGCACCTCGCGAGACCCCGAGTGGTACTCGCCGAGGTCGTCGCCGGACACGTCGGTCATAGTCGTCGTCGACGAACCCGTCGTAACGGTGATCGAGCCAGGAACGAGCGAGACGCCAACCGGCAGGGCATCGACAACGGAGGACAACGTCGCGGCCCTCGCCCCATTGTTCGTGGCGACAATCGAGTACTGCAGGGTGTCGCCGAGTCGGGTTTCGGGGCCACCGGTCACATCGGCGACGCTCTTGGTCGTCACGACACACGCACCTGAGGTCACTGAGACGTCATCGACGAAGTTGCCGTAGGTCGGGTTGCCGTTCGCGCTACTAATGGAGTCGAGCGAGAGGCGCGTCGTGGTCTGGCCCGCGGGCACCGTGTAGAGACCGGAATAGGTCGTCCAGGTTAGGCCGGTCGACAGGGTCGACTGCAGGGCGAGCACGGGGGCCGCGGCGTCGCCAATGCGAACCTCTGCCACGTCGACACCCGTGCGGCCGCGGTGCTGCAGTTGCCAGCGAATCGTCTCGCCGGGGGTCGTTGCGAAGTCTTGGAAGAGCTTCGAGCGCTGGTTCGCGTTGATTTCGGCGAATTGCGAACCCGCCGGCACGGGCACCCCTTGGAAGGGAGCGCGCCAAAACTCAAGCCGGTTGTCGGTCGCGCTGGTCTCCCACCCCGGAACCGCGGACTCGTCAAAGTTGGTCCAGCTGTTGGCGGCCAGGGTGGGCGTCTCGAACGATCCGTTGATGAAGGCGACGTTCGTGCATGCCGTGGGGGCTTGAGTCGCGCTCGAGGGAGCAGAAGGTACACCAACGAGCGCCAGGGCGCTAGCGCTGACGAGGGCCGCCGACATGACGGCACGGCGAAGTTTCGGGTAGGTGATCTGCATGGTGGGTCGGGCTCCCATTGGGTATGGCAGACCTGAAGGGTATCCACTAAACCTGAGCGCACATAACCCTCATCAGGCAATTCTGTGCTGATCGACGCACCCCAAAACAGGGGGGCATCGTCTCGGGCCGAGTGTCTAGAACAAGCGTGCGATGCCGTCGTCGAGGCCTCGCATCGCGTCGTAATCGAGCAGCAGGCAGCGGATTCCACGGTCTTCGGCGAGTGTGCGGGCTTGCGGCGCGATCTCTTGCGCGGCAAAGACGCCGGCGACGGGCGCGAGCAGCGGGTCGCGATTCATGAGTTCGAGGTAGCGCGTCAATTGCTCGACGCCGTCGATGCCGCCCCGCCGCTTGATCTCGACGGCGACGGATGCTCCGCTCGCGTCACGCGCCAGAATGTCGACCGGCCCGATCGCCGTCATGTACTCGCGGCGCACGAGCGCGTACCCCTCGCCGAGCAGCTCGATGTGCTCGGCGAGCAGCTTCTGCAAGTGCGCTTCGACGCCGTCTTTCTGCAGACCGGGGTCAACGCCGAGCTCGTGGGCCGAGTCGTGCAGAACCTCGTGGATGCTCACGACTAGTAAGTCAGCAGTCTTCGCGTGGGTGACGCGCCACAGCTCGAGCACGCCAGCCTCGCGCTGGTCGTCGTCGGGTTCATCGACGACGAGGGTGCACGGCGGGCTCATCCAGTTGAGCGGCTTGTAGCTCAGCGCATCGGCGTGCACGAGCAGGCTGCCGTCGCTCTTGTGAATGAGCAGGCGCGTCGCGAGTGGCAGGTGCGCACTGAGTCGACCCGCGTAGTCGACGGAGCAGCGGGCGATGACGAGGCGCATCTGCTCAGCCTAGGGCGGTGGAGCTAGCCCCAGAGGCCGGGGCGCCGCTCTTCCGCGGTCGCGTTGCCGCCGTCGACGACGAGCAGCTGGCCCGTGATGTAGCTCGCACCCGGCGAGGCGAGCCACGCGATCGCGCTCGCGATTTCGTCGGGCCGGCCGCTGCGCCCGAGCGGAACGAGCTCGCCCTCTTCAGCCTCCTGCGGCAATTGCGATCCGGTCGCGATCCAGCCCGGCGCGACCGCGTTGACCGTGATGCCCGCACGAGCCTCGTCCACGGCGAGCCCGCGCGTGAAGCCGAGAACCCCGGCCTTTGCCGTGGCATAGCCGAGGTCGTCGCGCGCGGCCTGCACCGCGCCCGTTGTCGACGCAACCGTGACGATGCGACCCCAGCCTGTGGCGCGCATGGCGGGCACGACGGCCCGCGTCACGAGAAACACGCTCGTCAAGTTCACGTCGACCGCGCTGCGCCACTCGTCGACACTCATCTCAATGTCACCGCGCGGCATCTCTTCGCCCGTCGCGACCATCCCAGCGTTGTTGACGAGGATGCTCAGGGCACCCACCGCCTCGACCGCAGCCGCCACGGCGCTCGTCGCGCCCTGCTCAGTCTCGAGCCGCGCCACGACCCCGTGCGCCTCGAACCCCTGTGACCGCAACTCGGCTACGCGCTCGTCGATGCGCGAGGTCGTGGCGCTCATCACCACGCGAGCTCCGCGCTCGGCGAGTGCGCGGGCGGTGGCGAAGCCGATGCCCGAGGCAGATCCGCACCCCGTGACGAGGGCCGCGCGGCCCGTCAGGTCGAGATCGGCGGGCAGAGCCGGGCGTGCGGAGGCGGAGCTCGTCATGCGGGGAGCCTACGCGCGAGCATCCGTCGCGGAAGGGTCGGAGTCTTGGACCTCTGCCGCCGTTGACGACGGCACTTGATCATCGGCTCTCTTCGCAGCCGCTGTCGCGGCTGCGCCCGTCTCGCGCGCTGCCGGAACCGCGAAGAAGGCGACGGCGATGAGGACGAGAACGACCCAGAACGACGTGAGCAAGCCCACCGCTTCACCGAGCACGCCAATGAGGGGAGGCCCGACAAGGAAGGCGAAGTAGCCGACCGTCGCGACGGCCGACACGCGGGCGGCAGCCTTGGCGGGGTCGTCCGCCGCGGCCGACATGCCGACGGGGAAGCCGAGCGAGGCGCCGAGACCCCAGGCGACGATGCCGATCGCCGCCGCGACGGGCGAGTCGACCGTGATGAGCAGCGCGAGGCCCGCCATCGCGAGAATCGCTGATCCGCGGAGCACCGGAACCCGACCGTACCGGTCGAGCACCCACACGCCGCCGATGCGTCCGGCCGTCATGGCGACCGCGAACAGAGTGAAGGCGAGGGCGCCCGTCGCTTCGTCGGCGCCGCGGTCATCGACGATCGCGAGCGCGAGCCAGTCGTTCGCCGACCCTTCGGCGAAGGCCATGCCCAGAACGATGAGCCCGATGAGCAGGGTGCGGGGCTCGCGCCAAATGCTCATGCGCTCGCCGAAGGTTGAGCGGCCCGGCCCGTCACCATCGTCATCGAGCCCCGGAAGCGCCCGGTTCTTGGGCAAGTACCGCACGACGACGAGTGTGGCGATGCCGAGCACGATCGCCATGACCGTTGCGTGCACATCGACACGAATGCCGAGCGCGCTGACGCCGGCGGCAATGCCCGCCCCCGTGATCGTGCCAATGCTCCACGAGGCGTGGAACCACGGCATGATGCTGCGACCTTGCGCTTGCTCGACTCCGGCCCCCTCGACGTTCTGGGCGACGTCGGTAATGCCGTTGGCAGCCCCGAAGAAGGCGAGCGCGACGAAAGTGACTCCAAAGCTCTGCAGGGTTTCGGCACCGAAACCCATGATGGCGAGCGCCACGAGGCTCGTGAGCAGTGCGACAAGAATCGTTGTGCGTGACCCGATACGGGCGATGATGTGCGACGAGGCGAGCAACCCGATGATCGAGCCGCCCGCCATTCCCATAATGAGAAAGCCGAATTCGTCGGTGCGCACGTCGAGCGCATCGCGAACCGCCGGGGTGCGGGCGAACCACGTGGCCATCGCCAAGCCGTTGATCGCGAAGACCACGAAGACGGCGATGCGCCAGGCCGACAACGACGGGCGAGTGCCTGTAGAGATGGTCACGACGGCCTTTCGAGAGGGGATGCTCGCGCAGGGCAGGCGCACGCACCGTGTTGCCCAACGCTAACAGCCGGGTTCGCCGTCACTTCAGTGCGGCTCGCCACCGCTCTGGGGCTCAGATGAACTTGCGTCTTGCGGGCAAAAGACTAGAGTCTGCGGGTGCCTCTTACGAGGGCGCCCCAGAGACGCTCGCAACAACGAATTCGGCTGAGCCCGCCCCAGGCGGTCGTCATCGCCTTCTTCACGGCTATCGTCGTGTGCACCTTTTTGTTGTCGCTACCCATCGCGCACGCGCCCGGCGTTGAGGTCACGTTTCTCGAGGCTGCGTTCACGGCCGTCTCTGCCGTATGTGTGACGGGCCACATCGTCGTCGATACCGCGACCGTCTGGTCGCCGTTCGGGCACGCCGTGATCGTGGCCTTCATTCAGATCGGTGGCTTGGGCATCATGCTCGTCGCCTCGCTCATCGGTCTCGCGTTGCTCCGCAAGATTTCGCTGCGCGGGCGCATGATCGCGGGCACCGAGAACCGCGCAGTGACGACGGGCGATGCGTCGCGACTGGCGCGCGGCATTTTGCTCACCTCGCTCGTGATCGAAGCGATCGTCGCGATGATTCTCACGCTGCAGTTTTGGCTGTCGTATGGCGTTGAGCTGCCGACGGCGTTCGGCCGGGGAGTGTTTCTGGCCATCTCGTCGTTTAACAACGCTGGCTTCGCGCCCTTCAGCGACAACATGATCGGCTTCGCCACTGACCCCGTCGTTGTGCTGCCGCTGTGTATCGCGACGATTCTGGGCGGCCTCGGTTTTCCGGTGCTGTTGCAGCTGCGGCGCGAGCTACGCCGCCCCCTGCACTGGACGATGAATACCAACCTCGTGCTTGCGATGACGGCGTTGTTGCTCGTGCTCGGCACCGTCATGATTGCGCTCTTCGAGTGGAACAACGGCGCGACGATCGGCGAGATGTCGCCGATCGATCGGGTGCTCGTCTCGTTTTTCCACTCGGTGCAAGCGCGCACGGCTGGCTTTAATTCTGTCGACATCGGCCAGCTTGAGCCCGAGACGCTTTTGGGTCTCGACGTGCTCATGTTCATTGGTGGCGGGCCCGCCGGCACCGCGGGCGGCATCAAGGTGACGACCTTCGCGGTGTTGCTCTTCATCATCATCACCGAGTTGCGCGGTGAGGGTGCGGTCAACATCTTCGGCAAGCGCCTCTCGCGCGCCGTGCACCGCGAGGCGATCACCATCACGCTGCTCTCGATGGCCGCGGTCATGAGTGCCACGATCGCGCTCTTGATGATGACCCACCTCGATCTTGATGTTCTGCTGTTCGAAGTGGTCTCGGCCTTCGCGACAGTGGGCCTCAGTACGGGCATTACGGCGAGCCTTCCGCCCGCCGGGCAGATCATTCTCATGGTGCTCATGTTCTTGGGCCGTCTCGGCCCCCTTACGCTCGGCACCGCCCTGGTGCTGCGGCAACGCAAGGTGCTCTACGAGCTTCCGAAAGAAAGGCCCGTCATTGGGTAATCAACGCTTCTTTAGCCGCGATCGTGCCACGCGCATCGCCGAAGCCGACGCCGTGGCCGTCATCGGCCTCGGTCGCTTTGGTCGCGCGATCGCCCTCGAGCTCATGGAGACCGGCACCGAGGTGCTCGGTATCGACGCCGACGAAGACATCGTGCAGTCGCTCAACGGGCAACTCACTCAAGTGGTGCGCGCCGACACGACGAACGAAGAGGTGCTGCGGCAACTTGCGGTGCACGAGTTCGACCGCGTGATCGTAGCCATTGGGTCTGATGTTCAGTCGAGCATCCTGACCACGTCGATCTTGCTGCGTATGGAGATTCCGCACTTGTGGACCAAGGCAGTGAGCGACGCCCACGGGCAGATCTTGTCGCAACTGGGGGTCAAGCACGTGATCTACCCCGAACACGAAATGGGCCGCCGCGTGGCGCACCTCGTGCGCGGCGCCGCACTCGACTACATCGAGGTCGACGACGACTACGCGATCGTCAAGATGCCCCCCAACCGCATTGTTCAAGACATCCGCCTCGGCGACACTGACTTGCGGCAAGAGTATGGGGTGACCGTGATGGCCGTGCAGCGCGGCTCAAAAGAGTGGTGCAATGCGGATGCCGACACCGTGATCGAGGCGGGAGATACCATTCTCATCGCAGGCCCCATCAAGAAGGCCGAAGCGTTCGGCCAGTTGCGCTGACCGTCGCGCAGACGCAAGGAGCGGCCATGAGTTCGATCACCGAGAACGCCGCCCGTGGCCGTCGTCGATAGCGCCGTCTACGTTGAGGGGCTTCGTCGCCCCGGAGTCGTGGGGCTCGACGAGACCTACGACGTCACCCGCGAGACGGGCGGCATCGCGTGGATCGGTCTCTATCGACCGACGCGCGACGAGCTCAACTCGGTGGCGACCGAGTTTGGTCTGCACCACCTCGCCGTCGACGATGCGCTCAAGGGCCACCAGCGCTCGAAGCTCGAGCGCTATGGCAACACACTCTTCCTTGCCCTGCGCACCGCGCGCTATATCGACGAGACCGAGACGGTCGAGTTTGGTGAGTTGCACGTCTTCGTCGGGCCGCAGTTCGTCATTACCGTGCGTCACGCCGAGTCGCCCGACCTCGCTCACGTGCGCGACCGCCTCGAGGCCGACCCCGAGCTGCTGGGCAAGGGGCCCGAGGCGATTCTCTATGCCGTGCTCGACGAGGTTGTCGACGAATACGAGCCGGTGATCGCCGGGCTCGAGAACGACATCGATGAGATCGAAGACGAGCTCTTCGGCGAGGCCGAACACGAAGTGCTCACGCGCCGCATTTATGACCTGTCGAGCGAGGTCATCGGCTTTCAGCGCGCGGTGCAACCGCTCATCGGCATCGTCGAAGCCTTGCAGCGTGGCGGCCCGACCTACGGCGTCGACGCTGATCTCACGCACTTGCTCGGTGACGTGCTCGATCACGTCTCGCGCGCGGGCGACCGGGCCGATGCGTTTCGCACGCTGCTCGACAAGGCTCTACAAGTGCAGTCGACGCTCATCACTCGTCGCATGACCGAGGTGAGCGTCGAGCAGAACGAGCAGATCAAGCGCATTACGTCGTGGGCGGCCATCCTCTTTGCGCCCACGCTCGTCGGCACCGTCTATGGCATGAACTTTCGCTACATGCCTGAGCTGGAGTGGGTGTGGGGGTATCCCTTCGCGATGGGTCTCATGGTGCTGCTGGGCGTCGGACTGTACGTCGTCTTCAAGCGCCGCGACTGGCTTTAGACGGTCATGTTCGGCGTGCTGCGTGATCGCCGGTTCGCGGCGCTCTTTGCATCGCAAGTGGCCTCGTTGCTCGGCACGGGCATCCTCACCGTTGCGATCGCCTTGCTCGCGGCGCGCATTGCGGGCGACGACGCGGGGGTCGTGCTGAGCATCGCGCTCACGATTCGCATTGCCACCTACGTGGTCATCTCGCCCATCGCCACGGCGCTGCTTGCGGGTCGCTCGAGCCGTGCGGTGCTCGTCGGGGCTGACGCCGCGCGCATTCTCGTGGCGCTCTCGCTCGTGTTCGTCACCGAGGCCTGGCAGTTGTACGCGGCAATCGTGCTGCTGCAGACCGCCTCAGCGGTCTTCACGCCCACGTTTCAGGCCGCGATTCCAGAAGTGCTGCCCGACGAGAACGACTTCACGGCGGCTCAATCGCTGTCGCGCCTCGCGTACGACCTCGAATCGCTTGTGAGCCCGCTCATCGCGGCGGCGCTCGTGACGCTTCTTCCTACCCCGTGGCTCTTCGCGATCACGGCTGTGGGCTTCGCTGCGTCACTCGCCGCCGTGCTGCTGTCGCGGCTTGAGCTGCGCACGCCCGTGACGGGTGAGCCCTTTACCTCTCGGCTCGGTCGCGGCATGCGTCTGATCGCGACGATCGAGTCGACGCGCTTCTTGGCACTCCTCGACGCCGCCGTCGCTGCCGTCTACGCGACCGTGCTCGTCAACACCGTCGTCATTGCGCTGCGCTTCGAGGGTGGAGTCGACGAGGTTGCGATGCCCCTGGGCGTTGCGCTTGCACTCTTTGGCGTTGGCTCGATAGCGGTTGCCCTCGTGCTTCCGGCACTGATGCGGCGCGTGAGCGATCGAGCGGTCATGACGGGCGGGGCGATCGCGATCGTCGTGATTCTTGCCGTGGTCGCGGCCATCGAAGCGGGCCCGGGATTGGGTCTCGTCGCTCTCGGCGGGCTGTGGATGCTGTTGGGCGCGGCATCGTCGGCCGTCAGCACGCCGAGCGCACGTTTGATTCGCCGCGACGTCACAACAGCGGATCGCCCGGCGGTGTTCGCCGCGCGCTTCTCGACGTCGCACGCGTGGTACGCGGTGGCGTATCCACTCGCCGGTATTGGCGGAGCGATCTGGGGGGTCGCGGCAGCGACCGGGGCACTTGCGGCGCTCACGCTCGTCGTGCTCGTGGGGGCTGTGGCGGGTTCGCGCCGAGCATCCGTCGCCGACGCACCCGTGGACTGAATCGCAGGGATGCCACGAACAGGGTGGGCGGTTAGGCTCTCCCGCGTGACTGACGTGCTTGCCAGCGGCATCGACCGCGCAGAACTCGACCCCGACATTCGCCCCAACGACGACCTTTATCGGCACGTGAATGGCCGCTGGGTTGCCCGCACGCCGATTCCTGCTGACAAGGCGCGGTACGGCTCGTTCATGATCCTCGCCGAAGAGGCCGAGCAGGCCGTGCGCGAGATTATCGAGCAAGCGCAGAGCGCCGAGCCCGGCACGCTTGAGAAGAAGGTCGGCGATCTCTACGCGAGCTTCATGGATGTTGACCGCGTCGAGGCGCTCGGTGCCGCACCGCTGGCCCCCCTGCTCGCCGAGGTCGACGCGATTGATTCGGTGGAAGCCCTGCTGAGCACACTCGGTCGCCTCGAGCGCCGCGGCGTCGCCGGCTTCGCGCAGCTGTTCGTCGACAACGACCCGGGCGACCCCGAGCGCTACCTGATCTTCGTTGAGCAGGGTGGAATCGGACTGCCCGACGAGTCGTACTACCGCGACGACGCGCACGCCGAGACGCGCGTGGCCTACCGCGCGCACGTTGAGCGCATGTTCGCCCTCGCGGGTCTCGACGAGGCCGGGGCTCGCGCCGAGCGCGTCGTCGCCCTCGAGACCGCCCTCGCGGCTCATCACTGGGACAACGTGCGCAACCGCGACGCTCAAGCCACCTACAACTTGCGCTCGTGGAACGACTGGGCCGAGAGCGCCGCCGGGGTCGACCTCGGCCTCTGGCGCGATGGCTACGGCATTCCGGCAACGGCGCTCGCCGAGGTCGTGCTGCGCCAGCCCGACTTCACCGCGGGCTTCGCTGCGGAGCTGACGGGCCGCGATCTCGACGAGTGGCGCGACTGGCTGCGACTCTCTGTCGTGCGCTCGATGGCGCCCTACCTCTCGAGCGCATTCGTCGACGAGAACTTCGCCTTCTACGGCCGCACGCTCACGGGCGCTCCCGAGTTGCGCGCCCGCTGGAAGCGCGGCGTCGGCTTTGTCGAGCGCGCGATGGGTGAGGCCGTTGGCGCCGTCTATGTCGAGCGGCACTTTCAGCCCGAGGCCAAGGCAGCGATGGACGACCTCGTCGCCAACCTCATCGAGGCCTACCGCGAGAGCATCGAGACGCTCGAGTGGATGACCCCCGAGACCCGCGCCCGCGCCCTCGACAAGCTCGCCAAGTTCACGCCCAAGATCGGCTACCCCGAGCGCTGGCGTGACTACTCGAGCCTCGAGATCGATGCGACCGACCTGCTCGCCAACGTGCAAGCAGCGGGAGAGTTCGAGTTCGCGCGCGAGTTGAAGAAGATCGGCTCACCCATCGATCGCGATGAGTGGTTCATGACCCCGCAGACGGTCAACGCCTACTACAACCCCGGCTTCAACGAGATCGTGTTCCCCGCGGCAATCTTGCAGTTCCCCTTCTTCGATGCGGGCCGGGATGCTGCGGCCAACTACGGCGCCATCGGCGCGGTCATCGGCCACGAGATCGGGCACGGGTTTGACGACCAGGGCTCGCGCTTCGACGGCGACGGGCGACTGCACGACTGGTGGACTGAAGCCGACCGTGCCGCGTTCGAGCAGCGCACGGCCTCGCTCATTGCGCAGTACGACGCGCTCGAGCCGGCAGAGACTCCGGGGCACTATGTCAACGGCGCCCTCACGATCGGCGAGAACATTGGCGACCTCGGCGGCCTCGGCATCGCGTGGAAGGCCTACCTGCTGTCGCTCGACGGCGCCGAGGCGCCCGTGATCGACGGGCTCACCGCATCCCAGCGCTTCTTCCTCTCGTGGGCGCAGGCCTGGCAAATCGCGATTCGCCCCGAAGAGGCGCTGCGGTTGCTCTCGATCGACCCGCACTCGCCCAACGAGTTCCGCTGCAACCAGATCGTGCGCAACATCGACGCGTTCTACGACGCATTCGGTGTGACGCCCGACGATGCCCTGTGGCTCGCCCCCGACGAGCGGGTCACCATTTGGTAGACGGCCCGCTCATTCGTGATCGGGGTGCCCGCGCGGGCACCCCAAGACGAGCGCGCCATCTTTCAGACGTGCGTGAGCCCAGTTTTCGCTCGGCCTATCGCTCGCTCGGCGCCGTGGCGTACGAGGGCGCGCGGGTTTCGGTTGCCGTTGTTGACCTTGAGACGGGCGAGAGCGTCTTCGCTGTCGACGAGCGCATCGTGTTGCCGACGGCGAGCATCGGCAAGATCTTGCTGCTCATCGAAGTGAGCGCACGGCTCACCGATCGCAGTGTGAGCGACTTTGCCATCGCCGATCGATCGATTCAGGATGCCGTGGCCGACAGCGGCATTTGGCAGCACCTGCAGGCTCCCGCCTTTCCGATCGCCGACCTCGCGGCGCTCGTGGGCGCGACGAGTGACAACCTCGCCACCAACGTGCTCTTGCGGCAGGTGGGGCTCGACTCCGTGCGGTCGCGCACCGAAAAGCTTGGGCTCGTGCGCACGGCGCTGCTCGACCGCGTGCGCGACGTTCGCGGGCCCGACGATGCCCCGCAGCTATCGGTCGGCTCGACCGCCGAGCTCGCGTGGCTCTTTCAGGCTCTCGCCAACGGCCACATCATCGACCCGACGACGAGCCAGCGCGTGCTCAGTTGGCTTTCGCTCAACGCTGACCTCTCCATGGTCGCGAGCGCCTTCGGTCGCGACCCGTTCTCGCACCGCGGAGTCGAACACAGCACGTGGATGGTCAACAAAACCGGCACCGACGTGGGGGTGCGCAGCGAGGCCGGCATTCTTCGCGGCCCGCGAGCGGGTGTTGCCTATGCCGCCTCGGTGCACTTCGATGACTCTGACTTGGCGCGACGCCTTCGCGTCATGGATGCCCTGCGCGCGTTTGGGCTCGATCTGCTCGAGTTTGTGCACTGACGCGCGCCGAGCATCCCGAGCCTGCCTCACGCTCACCGCACACTCGGGTGCTCGTGGCACCATGTGCGCATGATCAGCACGGGGCTCGCTCGACAACTGCGCGACGCCGGTCTGCGCTGGAAGCCTGCTTCGGGTGACCGCTTTCAGATCGACCGCCACGAGTTCGACGCCGAGGTCTTCACGATCAGCGAGCTGACGATCGAAGCGCACGAGTACCCCACGGGCACCGCGCTGGGCTTCAACGGCACGACCGAGTGGGCGCTTGACTCGGTCGAGGTCGATGATGCCCTCTGGCTGCCGCGCGAAGACCAGTTGCGCGACCTCTTGCGCACGGCGTTTCGACGACTCGATCGCACGGGCGATGGCTACCGTGTCACGATCGAACTCGACGGCGCCGAGCACACGGTCGAGAACGTGTCGGCGCCCGAGGCCTATGGGCTTGCGCTGCTCGTGATTCTCGAGCGCGTCGCCCTCTAGCCCCGCCTCGCGAATACGCTGACACCGTGCCTGAACGCTCTGCTGCTGACGAAACACTCGACGTGATCGTGGTGGGTGCGGGCGTCGCCGGTCTCGTCGTGGCTCGCGAGCTCGTGCTGCAGGGTCACCGTGTGCGCGTGCTCGAGGCGTCGTCGCGAGCGGGCGGCCAGGTGCGTGCCGAGGTTCTCGAGGGCATCACGGTTGACGTCGGTGCCGCCGCGTTCTCGCTCGACGACGG
Organism: Actinomycetota bacterium; assembly: GCA_013297625.1. Lineage (GTDB taxonomy): Bacteria > Actinomycetota > Actinomycetes > Actinomycetales > Microbacteriaceae > Microcella. The sequence goes on from JAAFHT010000005.1 coordinate 15,130, forward strand.
CGTCGTGACCGGATACCTGCAGCGCATGGGTCGCACACCGCGCGTGCAATCGCCGCTCGTCGAGCGTCGCTGGCTGCACACGGTCGACGGCGAGACGGTGCCGCTGCCCGTGCCGAGCTTGCTCGGGATTCCGATGACCACGATGACCGACGACGTGACCCGCGTTGTGGGCCGCCCAGCGAGCTGGCGCGGGCTGATGGATGCTCTGCTGCCGGGCCCCGTCGGCGCCAAGGCGCCCACCCTGGGTGCCCTGGTTCGTCGGCGCATGGGTGACGGCGTGCTCGAGCGACTCGTCGCTCCGGTCGTCGAGGCCGTGCGCGGCACCCACCCCGACGCGCTGCCCGTGACGGCCGTGCCGGGACTCGTGCACAACCTTCTGCGCGAGAACTCGCTCGGCCGGGCGGTCGCGCGCATGCGACTTGAGGTCGACGACGACGCCGTTGTCGACGACGCAACGGGCCTGCTCGAGGGCGGCATGAGCACTCTGGTCGACGCCCTGCTGGCCGATCTGACTCGCTTTGGTGTGCCGATTGACTACGGCGTGCGGGTTGCGGAGGCGCACGCTGACCACGTCGTGATCGCTGCCGCCGATGACACGGCGGAGCCCGAGGTTCGTCACAGCGTCGTGGTGGTGGCGGCACCCGCGCTCGTGACGTCGGCCGAGACGAGTCGGGCGGCCTCTGCGCTTGAGTGTGTTGTGACCCTCGCGCTCGACGCCGGCGTACTGGTGGGGGCACCGCGCGACGCGGGCGTGCTCGTGGCGCGCGGCAGTGACGTTGCGGCGCGCAGTCTCACCCACCTGACAGCGCAGTGGAACCACGTGCGCGAGGCCGCAGACGGCCGCGAGATCGTGCGGCTGCGGTATGAGCAACCCGCCACCGTTGAGCAGGCGCGTCTCGATGCGGGCGTGCTGCTGGGCGTGGACATCCCGAGCAGTGCGGTGCTCGATGCCTCGGTCGCGACCTGGATGCGTGCCGGTGCGGTGACCACCGACGGCAGCATCGCGGTGGTGGGTGAGCATGTGGCCGGCCCCGAACTTGGCCGCGTCATTGCGCACGCTCGAGCCGTTGCCGAGTCGATCGGCGCGACGGGCGCCGAAGCCTAAGGCCTGCCGTGCGTCGAGGCGACCCCCTGCACCGACTTCAGCAAGCGGGCTACGCTGGGGGTGTTGTCACGGCCTACCAATCGATGCCGTGCAGCGTGAGGAGTGCGTCATGAGAGGCAAGATCCTGTTCGCCGCCGGCCTCGCCGTTGGCTACGTGCTGGGCACCCGTGCCGGCCGCGAGCGCTACGAGCAACTCAAGGGAGCCGTGAAGGGCTTCTGGAATGACCCGCGCGTGCAGCAGCGCGTCGACCAGGTTGAAGACTTCGTCAAGGAGAAGGCTCCCGAGGTTGCCGAGTTTGTCACCGACGGTGCCAAGAACCTTGTCGGCCAGGTGACCGGTCGGGGGTCGAGCACCAAGCCGACGCCCGCCAAGCCGACCACCGCCAAGAAGCCTGCGACGAAGAGCGGCACTGCCGCCTCGTCATGAGCCAGACACCGTCGAGCACGACGCGCCAGCGTCGCGGCCTCTTTCAGCTGATCGCGGACATTCCGGGGCTCATTCGTGAGCTCATTGAGGCCGAGATCGAGTCGCTCAAGGCCGAGATCGTGGGCAAGCTCAAGGCCGCGGGCATTGGCGCGGGTTTTCTCGTGACCGCCGGCGTCTTCGCGTTTTTCGCCACCCTCGTGCTGACCGCGGCCGGAGTGCTCGCTCTCGCCCTCGTGCTTCCCGCGTGGGCGGCAGCGCTCGTCGTGGGCGGGGCACTGCTGCTCTTGGCGGGCCTCGCTGCGGCGATCGGCGTCGGCCAGTTGAAGCACGGGGTGCCGCCGGTGCCCACCGAGACCATTGAGAGTGTCAAAGAAGATGTTCGCGTCGTGCGCGGACTCAGAAAGCGAGGAGCATCATGAGTGACACCGTTTCCAACACGGTTGCGGCCACGCGCGCCCGTCTCGAGCAGACGCTCGACGCCATCGACGAGAAGCTCGACGTGAAGAAGCAAGCGGGCGAGCTCGCCGGCCGCGTTCAGAAGTCATACCGCGATAACCCGGTGCCGTGGATTATCGGCGCGACGGCTGCGGCCGTCGTGGTGGCTGGCCTCGTCGTGTGGGCGGTCGTCAGCGACGACTAGTCGGGCCTCTCGATTATGACTCTCGCCTCGGCAGAGTCATCATGGAGCCGATGATATTTCTGCACGACGTAACGATCGAGCGCACGCCCACGGGCGTGCTGCCTGTCATCAAGCCTCTGCGCGAGTGGCGCGTACTGGTGCCTCGCGGCGGCAAGTGGGGCGACGGCGTTGCGGCCCAACTTCGCTCGCTCGGCGCCACCCCGGTCATTGCTCCGCTCATCAACTTCGCGCCCACCGAGCACCCCGAGCAACTGGCGGCCGAACTCGAGGCCCTGCGACGCGGCGACTATGGCTGGCTCGTCGTGACGAGCGCCACGACCGTCGATGTGCTCGTGGGGCACGGTGTGCGGCTTGGCTCCGCCACGCGCGTTGCGGCGGTCGGCGAGACCACGGCCCAGGCCTTGCAGTTGGCCGGATACCCCGTCGACTTCGTGCCGAGTGACCACTCAGCCCGCGGATTCGTGCGCGAGTGGCCCGGCAGCGCTGGCGACGGCGCTGTGCTCGTTCCGCAAAGCGAGGTGGCCGAGCCCACCCTCGTGAGCGGCTTGGCCGAGCGCGGCATCGCGGCGCGCTTTGTCACGGCGTACCGCACTGTGGGCGTGAGTGCGCCAGGAGCCGTCGTGGCCGACATCGCCTCGGGCTCGATCCACGCCTTGATCGTGAGCTCGGGCAGCGTGGCGCGACAGATCGCGACGCAGTTCGCACCGCTGCCGCCGACCACCGTGATCGTCTGCATTGGCCCGCGCACGGCCTTCGACGCGCGGGCGGCAGGCTTGACGGTGCACCGCATCGCTGATGAGCGATCCACCCCCGCGCTCGTGCGTGCGCTCGCTGAGTATGCGATGAATCCGAACGACAGCGCGCCGCCCGTTGTGGCGTAGGGCCTAGCCCACCAGCAGAGCAACGATCGCGATGAGCGGGGGAACCCCCTGCGCGGCCGCGATCGGCAGCGTGCGGCGCGGAGCCGTGGCTGCGAGCGCGGCGCCCGCGAGGGCCATGACCGAGCATCCCGAGACCACGACGGCAACGCCGATGGGTGAACTCGCGTCGATCGCCACGAGCACGATGCCGACGAAGACCACGATGGCGAGCCCGAGGTTGTAGAGCCCCTGGTTGACCGCGAACAGTCGCAGTGGCGCTGAGTCCGCGTCGGGGCGCACGCCGAAGACCCGACGGCCCACCGGCAGGCGAAACAGAATGCTCTCGAGCACGAAAAACGCCACGTGCAGTGTTGCCGCCATTCCGGCGAGAACGAGGCCGATGAGAGTGAGCGCGGTCATGAGGCCTCCGGTGATGTCGATTCGGGGTGGGTGGATGCTGCGCTCGCGCCGACGCGAACACTCAGTCGCCCGGCCACGCGCCCGGCGAGCAGCTCGGCGGCGCGGTCGGCGGCGAACTCGAGCTCGATCGGCTGAGCCACCGAGTCGACCACGGCCGGGTCGAGGTCGCGCGCGAGCCGCGCCCACGCCTGCTCGCGCAGCGGCAGCGGAGTGAACGACGAGTTGACGCCGAGCAGCGCGACCCCGCGCAAGATGAAGGGCATGACCGTGGTGGCGAGCTCGGGCGATGCCGCGTTGCCGCTCGCCACGGCGGCTCCGAACGGTTGCACTTGGGCGAGCGCGGTCGCGAGAGCCGCGCCTCCGACCGAGTCGATGACGCCCGCCCAGCGCTGAGATTCGAGGGGTCGGGAGGGCCGGTCGAGCTCGGCACGGTCGATGATCGCGGTGGCGCCGAGCGCGCGCAGCCAGGCCTCGTTCTCGGGGCGGCCGGTGGCGGCGGTGACGGTGAATCCCGCGCGCGTGAGCAGAGCGATGGCGAATGATCCGAGCCCACCGCTGGCACCGGTCACGAGCACATCGCCCTCGGTGACTCCGTGGCGCTCGAGGGCGAGCACGGCGAGCATGGCGGTGAAGCCGGCGGTTCCGATGCCGGCGGCCTGGGCATCCGTGAAGACCGACGGTGTGGCCACGAGGGTTGTGCCATCGAGCAGCGCGTGCTCGGCGAGCCCGCCGTTGCGCGTTTCGCCCGCGCCAGCACCGTTGAGCAGTACGCGGTCGCCCACCGACCAGCGCTGATTCTCAGACGCCGTCACGGTGCCGACGATGTCAATGCCTGGCACGAGCGGCGAGGTGCGCACGACGCCACGATTGCCCGCGAAAGCGAGTGCATCTTTGTAGTTGAGCCCCGACCACGACACGGCGACCTCGACGTCGGAGCCGAGGTCAGGAGGGGCGAGTTCACGGGAGTCGAGGTCGACGAGCTCGGCCCGCGACGCGTCATCGCGCAGGGTGATCTGCCAACCGCGGGTCATGGTCGTCAGCCTAGGCCGAGCGACCGCTTAGCCGAAGAGCATCGCGGCTTCGTCGTAGCGCTCTTGCGGAACCGTCTTGAGCTTGCCCAGTGCCGCCTCGAAGGGCACGCGCACGATTTCGGTGCCGCGCAGCGCCACCATCTCGCCCCAGCGGTGGTCGGCTACAGCCGAAATGGCGGCCATGCCGAGCCGCGTCGCGAGCACGCGGTCGAAGGCGCTGGGCGTTCCTCCGCGCTGAATGTGGCCGAGCGTCGTGGCGCGCGTTTCAATGCCCGTGCGTTCTTCAATGAGCGGAGCGAGTCGCTCGCCAATGCCGCCGAGGCGCGGGCGCCCGAAGGCGTCGAGGCCGCGCTCATTGAGCGGTTCGTCGTCGCCGTCGAGCGTGAAGCCTTCGGCCACGACGACGAGCGGGGCGCGGCCGCGGTCGTAGGCGCTCGTGACCCATGCGCACAGCTGGTCCATGCTCGTGTGCTGCTCGGGAATCAGAATGGCGTGAGCGCCCGCGGCCATACCCGAGTGCAGAGCGATCCAGCCGACGTGGCGTCCCATGACCTCAGCGACCATGCAGCGGTTGTGCGCGTCACCCGTGGTGCGCAAGCGGTCCATGGCCTCGGTGGCGATGCCGACCGCGGTGTCGAATCCGAAGGTGTAGTCGGTGGCGTCGAGGTCGTTGTCGACGGTCTTGGGTACTCCGACGATGCGGATGCCCGCATCCGTCAATCGCTTCGCCGCAGCGAGCGTTCCCTCGCCACCAATCGCGATGAGCGCGTCGAGATTGTTCTCGGCGAACACCTCGTTGATGCGGTCAACACCGCCGCGGCCCTCAAAGGGGTTGGTGCGGCTCGTGCCGAGAATGGTGCCACCCTGCTTCGAGATGCCCTTGACCTCGTGCCGACCGAGCGGAATCGTGTCGTTCTCGACAAGGCCTTTCCAGCCGTCTTTGAACCCGACGAACTCGTGGTGGTGAACCGTGGTTCCGGTCAGCACGGCGCCGCGAATGACGGCGTTGAGCCCGGGGGCGTCTCCGCCGGAGGTGAGCATTCGCATGGGTTCCATCATGGCGCGTTGCAGAGACGGGCGCGAAACGAGGCCGTGCTCGCGCGATTCTCGGCGCGCGCAAGGACTGGGGCACTACCGTGAAGCACTGCTTTTCGCAGCTGACCACTGGAGGAATCATGGCTGACAAGACCAGCTCCCCGACCCCGGCATCCGCCCCGGCCGTCACCCCCGAATACCCGGGCCAGAGCCTCGGCATCACGGGCCTCGTCTTTTCGTTCGTTCTGCCGCTCGTGGGCCTCGTGCTCGGCGTCATTGCGTACAACTGGTCGAAGAAAGCGGGAGTCACCAATGGCCCCGCGCGCGCGGCCGTGATCGTCGGCGGCGTCATTCTCGCGGCCGGTCTGCTGGTCTACATAGCCTGGGTTATCGCGGTGGGCCCTGCCCTGCTGCAGTACATGCACAGCCCGTGGGGCATGCGTGGCTTCTGAGCCTGACGCCGTGACCGGCCCGCTGGCGGCGCTCGCCGGAGAGCAGTACGTGCTGCTCACGACGACGCGCCGCAACGGTGTCGCGGTGGCGACGCCCGTGTGGGTGGCCCCGCATGGTGATTCCTTGGTCGTGACGACGGGTGCCGAGGCCGGAAAAATCAAGCGCATTCGGCACACTCCGCAGGTGACGCTGCAGGCCTGCGATCGCGTCGGAAAGCCTCTGGAGGGCGCCGCCGTCGTCGAGGCGCACGCGACGGTGCACGACGACGACGAGTCTCTCGCGCACCTTGAGGCCGCGCTGAGTGCAAAGTACGGCGTGCAATATGCGGCCATCAAGGCCATGAGCAAACTGCGCGGTCGCCGCGCTCCAGGTTCGGTCATGGTGCGTCTCGTGATGCCGAGTTCGTGATTCGCCCCGATTCGCTCTGCCGCTGAGACACCTGGGGGTACTACGATTCGAGCGAACGGGGCCATCCCGGCCCCCCACCCCGCAGGAGTCAGAATGACCGACGCCCCTCCCCCCGCAGCTGTTGCCCCCGTCAACCCCGGCAAGACCACGGGTGTTGTCGCCCTCGTGCTGTCGATCATCGGCTTGCACCTGATCGGCATCATTGTCGGCTTTGTCGGCCTCAACCAGTCGAAGAAGGCCGGCCAGAAGAACGGCTTCGCCCTCGCCGGTGTCATCATCGGTTTCATCGGCCTCGTCATCGGCATCATCGTGCTCATCAGCGTCGTCGCCGGTGGCGCCGCGTTGTTCGGTGGCCTCGGCCAGATCTGCGCCGAGCTCGGCTCGGGCGTCTGGGAAGTTGACGGCGTCACCTACACCTGCCCGTAACACGGCACTCGTCGTGACGGCGGGGAGGGCGCTCGGTTGAGCGGCCTCCCCGCCGTTTTCTGTCGTCGGTATCGCGGCTTACGCTGGGCGCGTGGCTGACGCGGTGGTGGATGCTGAGCGCGAGTACGCGCCCTCCGAGTCCCTCGACCTGCGCGCCACCCTCGGCTTTCTGCAGCGCGGACGCGGCGACCCCGTGCAGCACCCCGTCGAGGGGCCGGATGCCTGGCGCGAGGTGTGGCGCGCGCAGCGCACACCCGAGGGTGTCGCGTCACTGCGGCTGCGCGTCGTCGACGGCTCACCGACCGCGGCGCGTACGGTGCTCGTCTCGGCGTGGGGCCCGGGCGCCGAGTGGAGTGCCGCCCACGCGCCCGAGTTGCTCGGCGACGGCGATGACGGGAGCGCGCTTGACTCCTTGCTCGAGGCCCGGGCGCCGCACGATGCCGCGGCCGCGGCCCTGCAACGCCTGCGCCGGCGCACGCGCGGACTTCGGCTCACCCGATCCCACCTCGTGCTGGAGGCAGCCGTGCCCGCCGTGCTCGAGCAAAAAGTGACGGGAGTCGAGGCGCGGCGCGCGTGGCGCCAGCTCGTGCGGCAGCACGGCGAGCGGGCGCCCGGCCCCGCACCCGAGGGGCTCACGGTCATGCCCGACGGGGTGGGGTGGCGCAGCATCCCGGATCACGATTGGCATCGCGCGGGGGTGGGTCCGCAGCGCATGGCGACGATTCGCCGCGTTGCCGCCGTGGCCCCGGCTCTCGAGCGCACGCTCACGCTCGGGCGCGGTGGTGCGGCGGCGATCGCGGCGCTACGGTCGATTCCGGGCGTGGGGTTGTGGACGGCGGCCGAGATTCTGCAGCGCTCGCACGGCGACCCCGACACCGTGAGCGTGGGCGATGCGCACTTGCCGCACGTCATCGGCACGTGGTTTACGGGCGACCGTGTCGACGACGAGGGCATGCTCGCGCTGCTCGAGCCCTATGCCGGTGAGCGGCACCGGGTTGTGCGACTCATCACCTCGGCGGGGGTCGAAGCGCCGCGCTTCGGTGCGAAGGCCACCATCGAAGACCACCGCGCGCGCTGAGCGCCGTACCGTGGCCGAGTGAACAAACTGCTGCGCCTCTGGCGAGTCATGTGGAACGCCCGTCGTGGCGCCCGGCTCGCCCCCACCGATGTCAGCCGCGTGCCGTTTCGCGTTCTGCCCAATGATCTCGACGTGCAGAAGCACATGAACAACGGCGTGTACCTCTCGCTCATGGATCTCGGTCGCGTTGACCTCATGGTGCGCTCGGGCGTGTGGCGCGAGCTCACGAAGCGCGGCTACTACCCCGTCATCGTGAGCTCAACGATCACCTATCGCCGCTCGCTCGAACACTGGGAGCGCTACGAGCTCGAGAGCCGCATGGTCGGCATCGACGAGGTCGCGAGCTACGTCGAACAGCGCTTTGTTCGGGATGGCGAGATCTGCGCGCGCGCCGTGATCAAGGCGCGCTTTCTCAAGAAGTCGGGCGGGGTCGTGCCGATTCCCGAGCTCGCGGAACTGTTCGCGCTCGACCCCGTCAACCACCCACTACCCGCGTGGCTTGCTGAGTGGAGTGGTCAGGCCGCGCTGCCATCGCGGCGCGAACCTGCGCCGAGCGTGTGGGAGTAACGCGCAGGCCTTAACAGTGGGCGAGCACGTGGTCGGGGCTCGAGGCTGGCGCGAGCATCCGATCGCGCAGCACCGAGAGCGCGGGCAGCTCGCCACGCGCGCACACCTCGGCCCATGAGCCGCGCAGGTCGTCGGTGTATTCGATGTTCATGACCTGGTCGCCGTAGACCTCGATCGCCGGGCCGCACTCCTCCCAGCGGTCGCACTCTTCGAGCACGATGAAGTCGAAGCCGGCCTCGTCGCGGCCGCGCTCGACGATTTCGAGCGCGTTCTTCTGGCCCGCCGCGAGCCCGGCCTCGTGCGCGCGCTCGACGAGCAGCGTCGCGAGGGCGAGCGCGTCGTCGATCGAGATCACGTTGTCTGAGCGCGAATAGCTGTCGAGGTTGTCGAACTCGACGCCGACGAATCCCGCAGCGGCACAGGCGTCGATGAGCGGCCCGAGCCGGTCGACGATCGCTGTGCGCGCTTCAGGAGTGCGCGGGTCGAGCAGTGCCTCGTCGGGCCAGTTCGGGTCGATCACGGGGTCACCCGTGGCGTCGAGCAGCACGGCCTCGGGGCTCTCGGCGAGCCACGACTCGAGCTCGCCGGGTTGGGTCTGAAAACCATTGACGTAGCAGATGCTCGGGATGCCCGTCGCGGGCTGCTCGCTCGCGTCACGCACGACGAGCGTCACGCCGGGCGCCGGGTCGGAGGCTCCGCCGAGTTGGTAGTCGATGCGGCCCTCGGGCGGGAGGGTGAAGAGCGGGGCAGGCTCGAGCGGTGCAGGCCCCGGGCTCGCGGAACACGCGGCGAGCACGATCGCGGTGCTCGCGGCGAGCATCCCGAGCCCGAAACGACGCATCATCGCGACTCGAGCACCGCCATCGCGGCGTTGTGGCCCGCGATGCCGCTCACGGCGCCGCCGCGGCGCGCGCCCGAGCCGCACAGCAGCACGCCGGGCATCCCGGTGTCGACGCCCCAGCGGCGGGCGGGCGTGTCGAGCGGGTCACCGTCTTCGACCCACGGCCACGCGAGGTCGCCGTGGAAGATACTGCCGCCCGGCAGGCGCAGCACGTGCTCGAGGTCGCGCGTGGTCTTGGTTTCGACGCACGGGTTGCCGTTGCCGTCGGTCATGAGCAAGCTCTCGATGGGCTCGGCGAGCACCGAGTTGAGCGAGTCGAGCACGGCGCGCTGCAGGGTCTCGCGCATCGCGTCGTTGTTCGCTTCGGTGAGCAACCGGTCGGGAACGTGCAGGGCAAAGACCGTGAGCGTTTGTGCGCCCGACGCGCACAGCTCGGGGCCGAGAATGCTCGGGTCGGTGAGCGAGTGGCAATAGATCTCGGCGGGAATGATGCTCGGCACCTGGCCCGTGACAGCCTCGTCGTAGGCGCGCTGCAGTTGGCTGAAGGTCTCGTTGATGTGGAACGTGCCACCGAAGGCCGCGGCGGGGTCGATGCTCTCGTCGCGCAAGCGGGGCAGGCGCTTCAGCAGAAGGTTGACCTTGACTTGGGCTCCCTCGGCGGGTGGCACCGCGAGACCATCCGATGCGGATGCTGCGCTCTCATCGCCCGCCGCCATGAGCCGCGCGAGCTCATGCGGAGAACAATTGACGAGCACATGCTCCGCGGTCGTCTCGTGCTCGACGCCCGCCGCGTCGCGCCAGCGCACCGTGCGGTCGGAGCTGAGCGCGAGCACCTCGGCCCCCGTCGTGAGGGTCGCGCCCGCGAGCCGCGCGGCCCGCTCGAGCTCGCCCGACACCGAGCCCATGCCGCCGACGGGAACGTTCCAATCGCCGGTTCCACCCCCGATGACGTGGTACAGAAAACAGCGGTTGGCGAGCAACGTCGGGTCGTCGTTCGGGGCGAAGGTGCCGATGATCGCGTCGGTGTAGACGACACCGCGCACGAGGTCGTTGCTGAAGGTGTCGGCGATCGTGCGGCCGACGGGTTGCTCGATGAGGGCATCCCACAGCGCAGCGCCGTCGATGTCCGCCGACTCCGCGGCGGCGACGACCGCCGACCGCGCTTCGGACCGCGTCAGCAGCGGGTCGGTGACGCTCGGAAACAGCGCGCGGGCGAGATGCTGCGTGCCCTCGTAGAAGCGCGCCCACGCCACGGCGTCGTCGGCCGCGCCAAGGGCCGCAAAGCTCTCGGCCGTCGCGAGCGGGTCATGGTTGTCGACGAGCAGGCCCGTGTCGCCGCCGGGCACGGGCGTGTACGAGCTGTAGCGGCGCGGCGCGAGCTCGATCTGCAAGCCGAGGTCGTCGATGATGCGCTGGGGGAGCAGGCTCACGAGGTACGAGTAGCGGCTGAGCCGGGCATCCACCCCCGCGAAAGCGTCGGCCGAAATAGCGGCGCCGCCGAGCACGTCGAGGCGTTCGAGCACCTGCACCTCGAGCCCGGCTTGCGCCAGGTAGGCGGCGGCAGTCAGGCCGTTGTGGCCCCCGCCGATGATGACGACATCACGGTGTTCGGTCATGGCGCCAGCGTATCCGGCGGCGGCGCGAGCGGGCCGGGAATCCGTGGCCCTAGGGCGTCGCGGTCACCGAGCGTGCGAGCACGTCACGCACCGCGGCGATGGCGGGGCGACCGGCGGTGGATGCTCGCGCCGCGGTGAACAGCGTGCGATGCGGGTCGCCCGCGAGGGTGATGAGTGACACGGTCGGCGCGCGCCCCGCCCACACGAGGTCGGGCAGCAGGGCGACCGCGTGGCCCGTTTCGACGAGCCGAATGTGCGCCTGCAGGTCGGCCGTTTCGAAGCGTACGTCGGGCTCGAATCCGGCCAGACGGCAGGTCTGCTCGGCCCAGTGTCGACTCGCGGTGCCGCGGGGCTCCATGACCCACGCCGATGTGGCGGCGTCAGCGATCGAGGTCACCTCGCTGCCGGGAGCGACCGCGAGGCGGAGCGCGTCGCGACCGAGCGGCGTGCGGTCAAGGTCGCGTCGCAGCGGAGCCGAGTGCGCCGGATACTCTTCGGCGATCACGAGGTCGAACGTGCGCGCCCACACCTCATCGAGAGCGCTCTCGGGTTCGCGCTGCGTGATCTCGACGCGCAATTGCGGATGCTCGGCGGCGAGCAGGCTCAGGGCCCGCGGCACGATGCCGAGCGCGGCCGACTGAAAGACGGCGAGCCGCACGGTGCCCGTGACGGTCGCGCTCGCCGCCACGAGGTCGGCCTCGAGCTGTTCGAACTCGTCGAGCAAGGCACTCGAGCGGGCGACGAGCAATTGGCCAGCCGCGGTGAGGTGCACGCGACGGCCGGAGCGTTCGAGCAGGGCGACCCCTGCCTCGCGCTCGAGCAGCCCCAACTGCTGCGAAATCGTCGAGGGGCTGTAGGAGAGTGCCCGCGCGACGGCGTGCAGAGTGCCGCGGCGCTCCACCTCGCGCAGCAGCGAGAGGCGCTTGAGATCGAGCACTCGGCGACCCTCTTTCTATTGTTCGAGAAAACCGAACAAGAGTGTACGACAATCATCACTTTTCGCACACAGCACGACGGGCCAGACTGAGGGCATGACCACGAGCCCGCAGCAGCCCGCCCAGCCCGATGCCGACGCGGCAGTCGCCCTCGTGCGGCAGTGGCTGAGCGCGGCCGAGGGTGCGCGGCCCGACGCGGGCGCGGCACGCTTGGCCGGGCTGCTGCAAGACGAAGTGGGGCTCGAGTTTGCCATCGGCTTCGTCGACCGGGTCGCGCGGCCCGACGACCTGGGCGTTGCGGCGCGCAATCTCGAGCAGCTGGCGGCGCGCATCCCGAGCTTCTTGCCCTGGCCCTTGCGCGTGCTCATTGCCATCGGCGGCCCTCTTGCCCGCATTGCTCCGTGGCCGATCGTGCCCATCGCGCGACGCGTGCTGCGGGGAATGGTCGGGCATCTCGTCGTTGACGCGACGCCGAGCCGACTGGGTCGCACGCTCGACCGGCTGCAGAGCAGTGGCGACCGCCTCAACATCAACTTGCTCGGCGAGGCCGTGTTGGGCGACGGTGAAGCCGATCGGCGACTCGCGGGCATCACCGAGCTCGTCAAGCGCTCCGACGTCGACTACGTCTCGGTCAAGGTCTCGGCCGTCGTGAGCCAGTTGAGCATGTGGGCGTTCGACGAGACCGTCGATCGCGTCGTCGATCGCCTCGTGCCCCTCTATGAAACCGCGGCGCTCGGCGTGAGGCCCACGTTTCTCAACCTCGACATGGAAGAGTTTCGCGACCTCGACCTGACCATCGAGGTCTTTCAGCGACTGCTCGACCGGCCCTCGCTGCGGCAGTACGAGGCCGGCATTGTGCTGCAGGCCTACCTGCCCGAGGCTCTGCCCGCCCTCGAACGCCTCACGGAGTGGGCCCAGTCGCGCCGCTCGGCGGGCGGTGCGGGCATCAAGGTGCGCATCGTCAAGGGTGCCAACCTCGCCATGGAGCGCGTGGATGCTGCGCTGCACGATTGGCCCGTCGCCGTGCTCCCCAGCAAGCGTGACACCGACGCCAACTACAAGCGTGTGCTCGAGTCTGCGCTGCGCCCCGATCGAGTGGACGCGGTGCGCATCGGCCTCGCGGGCCACAACCTCTTCGACATCGCGTGGGCGTGGTTGCTCGCTGACAGCCGCGGGGTGAGCGATCGTGTCGAGGTCGAGATGCTGCTCGGTATGGCGTCGGCGCAAGCCGACGCCGTGCGGGCGACGGTCGGGTACCTGTTGCTCTACACGCCCGTCGTGCACCCGCGCGACTTCGAGTCGGCCATTAGCTACCTGATTCGGCGCCTCGAAGAGAACGCGAGCACCGAGAACTTTCTCTCGGGGGTCTTCGAACTCTCGAGCAGCCCCGCGATCTTCGAACGCGAAGAGCAGCGCTTTCGGGAGTCGCTCGCGGCGGTCAAGGCCGCGCCGGCCGCACCCGAGCCGCATCGCGTGCAGAATCGGCTGACCGAGCGTCCGCTCAACGAGCCGCCCGCCCTGCCCGAGCCGGGCGGCGTGCGCGCGGGCTTCGAGAACACCCCCGACACCGACGTGGCGCTGCCCGCCAACCGTGCGTGGGTTCGCGCGATTCTCGAGCGAGCCGTGACGACAACGCGCGGTGCCGCACTCGTCGACGCGAGCGGGGTGGCCTCGGTTGCCGCCGTCGAACGCATTGTCGCCGACACCCGCGAAGCCGGAGCCGGATGGGCTGCGCGATCGGGTGATGAGCGTGCGGGCATCCTGCACGCGGCCGGTCGCATGCTCGCTGCCCGTCGTGCCGACCTGCTCGAGGTCATGGCCGCCGAGGCCGGCAAGGCGCTCGCCGAGGGCGACCCCGAAGTGAGCGAGGCCATCGACTTTGCGCACTACTACGCCGAGAGCGCGCGCGACCTGGGACGCATCGACGACGCCACCTTCACGCCCGCGCGGCTGACGGTCGTGGCCCCGCCGTGGAACTTTCCTGTCGCGATCGCCGCTGGTGGAGTGCTCGCGGCGCTCGCCGCGGGCAGTGCCGTCATCATCAAGCCTGCTCCGCAGACCCGTCGCAGCGCCGCCGTCATGGTCGACGCGCTGTGGGATGCCGGGGTGCCGCGCGAGGTGCTGCGCTTCGTCGACGCGCCCGAGAACGAAGTGGGCCAAGCGCTCATCGCGCACCCGGCCGTTGACCGCGTCGTGCTCACGGGCGCGTGGCAGACGGCCGAGTTGTTCCGCTCATGGCGAGCCGACCTGCCGCTGCTCGCCGAGACGAGCGGCAAGAACGCCATCGTCATCACGCCGAGCGCTGACATCGACTTGGCCGTTGCCGACCTCGTGAAGAGCGCCTTTGGCCACGCCGGTCAGAAGTGCTCGGCTGCCTCGCTCGCCATTCTCGTCGGCTCGGTCGCGACCTCGGCCCGCTTCGAACGCCAATTGGTGGATGCCGTGCGCACGTTGCGCGTCGGCCGCCCCCTCGACCCGACCGCGGTCGTCGGGCCGCTCACCGAACGCGCCTCGGGCAAACTGCTCGACGCGCTCACCGTGCTCGACGAGGGTGAGCAGTGGCTTATCGAGCCGCGCGCGCTCGACGCCTCGGGCGAGCTGTGGAGCCCGGGAGTGCGTCGCGGTGTCGTGGCCGGCAGTACCTTCCACACCACGGAGTACTTCGGCCCCGTGCTCGGCCTCATGCGCGCGCGCACGCTCGACGAAGCCCTCGATCTGCAAAACGCCACCGCCTTCGGGCTCACGGCGGGCCTGCACTCGCTCGACGCCGACGAGGTCGCCTACTGGCTCGACCACGTCGAGGCGGGCAACCTTTACGTCAACCGCGGCATCACGGGCGCGATCGTGCGCCGGCAACCCTTTGGTGGCTGGAAGCGCTCGAGTGTCGGCGGTTCGACGAAAGCGGGCGGACCTTCGTATGTCATGGGCTTCGGCTCGTTCAGTCCCGTGGCCCGAAAGCCGCGTCAGAATCTGAGCCTGAAAGGCCTCGATCGCGGCGTGCGCGAAGTGCTCGAGGCCAGCCAGCCCGGGCTCGACTTCGCTGGCTTCGACGCGGCACGCGCGGGCGCGCTGAGCGACCAGCGCGCGTGGGACGACGAGTTCGGCATCGCCCGCGACGCGAGTCAGCTGGGCGCAGCCGCGGGGCACGTCGTCGAGCGCAACGTTCTTCGGTACCGCCGCACGTCCGTGACCGTGCGCGCGGCCGAGGGTGCCGCGATGGCCGACCTCGTGCGCGTGTTGCTCGCCGCCACCCGCGCCGGCTCCCGCGTCGACGTGAGCAGTGCCACACCGCTGCCGGCGAGCCTGCTCGCGCTGCTCGAAAGCGGCATCTCGACGCTGCGCGCGGCCTCGATCGCGATTGAAACGGATGCGCGATTTGGCGAGCGCGTGCTCGAGAGTCGCTCCGCCCGCATCCGTCTGATAGCGCCGAACGGCGCCGAGCTCGCTCGCGAACTGTACGAGGCGCTCGGCGGCGACCCCGACGTGGCGATCTGGTCGGGGCCGGTGACGGCCGCGGGTCGCGTCGAGCTGCTGCCCTTTGTGCGCGAGCAAGCTGTCTCGATCACGGCGCACCGGTTCGGCAACCCCTTCGCCGCGATGGCCGAGCTCGAGCTGTAGGCGAGAAACTAGTCCTTCAGCCTTGTCAACCCAGGGCTGGGGGTTGCGCGTCGTATCAGCAGAGGGACATCCCGTCCCGCCGAAAGGAAACGCTGATGAACGTCACCCGCCGCACCGTCACCCGCCGCATCGCCGCACCCGTGGCGGCAGCGCTGCTGCTGGCGGGAGCCCTGGCCGGCACGTCGCCCGCTGCTCCCGCGACAGCCCTCACCCCGCTCACGATTCCGGTCTGCTCGAAGATGCTGCCGGCGTCGACCTTCACCGCCATCCCGGGGCTTGCTGCGGCGCTTCCGTACACGCCGCCCGTCGGCACAACGCTGTACGGGGCCACGTCGCCGACCCTTCAGTCGATCATCCGCGCCAACCCGCACCGCACGTGCTCGTGGTCGGCGGGGATGCTCGACAAGAGCTTCACGATCTCTGAGGTCGCCGTCGATGCTGCCGACATCGCCAGCATTCGTGACTGGTACGCGTCGAACCGCATCACGCCGCGCTTCTACGGCGGAGATGCCGAGTTCTACGCCGTGCCGGTGAAGTTCCCGTTCGGGTGGACGCAGGTGCACATTCTCGAGCCCGACGGAGCATGGATCACCGTGACCGACCGGTTCTTCTTCTCGGCCGGGGCGATCTCGCAAGACGCCATCGACCGACTCGTCGCACTCAACCCGGGGCTCGCGTTCTGAGCTCTGCGACGGATGCTCAGCGGCGCTGAGCGGCTCGCACGAGGTCGAGCGCGCTCGCGTCGTCGAGCCCGAGCCGCCGAGCTCGCTCGACAAACTCACGCGCGGCAACCTGGGCCTGCTGTTGCCCCGCATCGCCCTGCGGAGCGACGAACGATCCCGCCCGGCCACGCGTCTCGATGATGCCGTCGGTCTCGAGCTCGCGGTAGGCGCGCGCAACCGTGTTGACCGCGAGCCCCAGCTCGTCGGCGAGCGCGCGCACGGTCGGCAGCTTTGCGCCGGCGGCAAGTGCGCCACCCGCGACCGCGTCGCGCACCTGCACGCGAATTTGCTCGTAAGGCGGGGTCGGGGCCGAGCCGTCAACGCTGACGATCATGGGGCGACACTACTCGGCGACGATGGCGAGTTCGGGCCAAAGGGTTCGTTGCACGTGACGCTCAGGCGAGCGCATAACCACGATGAGAATCGCGGCGAGCACAATGCCGAGCGCGACATAACTCACGACATTGATCGCCACAGCGGCTTGGTCGGGCGCGCCGGTCGAGAGGGCGAGCCCCACTGTTTGTAGCGAGACGAATGCGACCAACCCGCCCCAGAAGGCGATCAACCAGTGCAGATCGCTGAGTGCACGGCCGGTGAGGGCGTCGCTCCAGGCGAGCGCTGCGGTGTCGCCCCGAAGAACTCGGCGAGCGCCGAGTCGCCGGGCGATCGACGGGAGCGCGAGGTAGACAGCGCCCACGGCAAGTCCCGTGACGGCGAGAACCGGCGCCCCGACGGCGACCTCGGTCAGGGGCGAGCCGCCGAGCGCCGACAGTGCGCCGAGAGCGAGGGCGGGGATGCTCACCGCGAGAATCGCGGCCACGAGCGCCATGCGACGCTCGAGGGGGTGCACGTAGTCGGCGAGCCCGAGCGGCTGTAGCCGAGCGACAGTCTCGTTCGTCGCGACCGTTCGCCGACCCAGCGCGCCACCGATAAAGGCTCCCAGCTGGATGCCTACGAAGCAGAGCCCCAACGAAATCGGTGCGGCAGCGAGCCCGAGGTCCGCAACTCCCGTAGTGACGGGAGGCAAGAGCGCGAGGAGTGCGAGTAGCGCAACGATGGTGCCCACGAGTCGCCCGCGCTCGCGCATCGCGACCTGATCGGTCAAGGCCTCGCGAATATCGTCAGAGACCTCCATGTTTACCTGAAGGGCCAGCTTGTTGACGAGCTTCTCGCGGGGAGCGTCGCGCCACGTCTTGACGAGATCCACGACCGCCAAGCCCACAAATGTGAGCACGCCGACCACGAGAGCGCCCGTCACGCTGCCGAAAAACACGTCGCTCGGAATCCAGATGCTCTGCTCAGCGAGCACCTCGCTGACGTCTTGTGCCCGCATGAAGCCCCGTCTCTTTTGTAGCAATACAATACACCCCGACGGCCGCGACAACTAGAGTGCACAGCATGACGGCGCCACGTGCGAGCAAGGGCGACGAGTCACGATCGGGCCGCTGGCGGCGCGTCGGCTCTGACGCCCGCGCGGGCCTCGTACACGGGCTCGTGAGTGTTCCCGATGGGCTGGCCTCGGGCTTGCTTGCCGGCCTGTCGCCCGTCGCCGGACTTTATGGCTACCTCTTCGGCATGGTCGCGGGCGCGCTCACGACGAGCTCGGTGCTCATGACGGTGCAAGCCACGGGAGCCATGGCCGTCATCATCGCGGATGTTCCCGAGGTGCGCGGCGGCGACAACCCTGCTGGCGCACTCGCGATGTTGGGCCTGCTCACGGGGATCATCATGCTGACGCTCGGGCTGCTGCGGCTCGGCTCGCTCGTGCGTTTTGTGCCGCACACGGTGCTCACGGGGTTCGTCGGCGCGGTAGCGATCAACATCATCCTCAGCCAACTCGCCGACTTCACGGGTTTCGCGAGCGATGCAGGCAACCGACTGTTCCGCGCCGTCGCGACACTCTTCAACGTCGCCCAATGGCACGGGCCCACGCTGCTGTTGGGCGTGCTCACGGTGGTGCTGATCATCGTGCTCGAGAAAACGCCACTGTCGTCGCTGGGGCTTTTCGTCGCCGTCGTGATCGTCTCGGCCCTGGGCCAGTTGCCGTTCTTCGGCGACGTTCAGCAGCTGTCAGACATCGCCGAGATTCCGCCCGGCCTACCGCTGCCGGTGCTGCCGGCTCTCGACTCCATTGGCCCCCTTCTCGTTCCGGCGCTGTCGCTCGCCTTGATCGGACTCATCCAGGGCGCGGCGATCAGCCAGTCAGTGCCGCAACCCGATGGCTCGTTCTCGAACGTCTCGGGCGACTTCCGCGGCCAGGGCATCGCGAACATCGTGTCGGCGTTCTTCCGCGGCGTGCCCGTCGCCGGCTCGCTCTCCGGAACAGCCGTCGTCACGGCCGCGGGGGCCCGCAGCCGGCTCGCCAACCTGTTCGCGGGGGCCGTCATGGTCATCGTGATTCTGCTGTTCAGCGACCTTGCCGGCAGCATCACGATGCCCGCCCTCGCGGGTTTGCTCATGCTCATCGGGGCGCGCATGTTCAAGCCCCGGCGACTGTGGGTCGTGCTCAAGACGGGCCCCACGCAGGCGGTCGTTGTCAGCATCACGTTCGTGCTCACGCTGCTCGTGCCGCTGCAATACGCCGTGCTCGTCGGCGTGGGCATCTCGATCATCTTGTTTGTCGTGGGGCGGTCAAACCGTGTGAAGGTCGTTCGGTGGGTGCCGACCGATGGGCCCTTCCCGCGCGAAGAGCCCCCGCCGGCACAGCTCACTGCCCACGACATCGTGATTCTGCAGGGCTACGGCAGCCTCTTCTTCGCCTCGGCCGAACCCTTCATGAGCCAACTGCCCGTCGCGAGCGAGACATCTCGCGGGGCCGTGGTGATCCTGCGCCTGCGCGGAGCCGACGATCTCGGCAGCACGATCATCACCGCGCTGCTGCGCTATCGGGCCGACCTGGCGGCTGCGGGATGCTCGCTCTTGCTGTGCGGAGTTGGTGACGACGTCATGCGGCAATTGCGAGCATCCGGTGCCCTCGCGATGTTCGGTGAGAGCCGGGTCTTTGCCGCCACGCCGCTGGTAAGCGAGTCGCTCACGGCCGCGCTTGCCCATGCCCACGAACTCGTGCGAATCGAGCGCGACCCCCGCTAGTGCTCGTCGAGCCAGGTCACGAGCACCAGAGGATCGCCGGGGACGACGTGCACATCAGGCCACCGCGCGAGGTAGTCGTCGAGGGCTCGCCCGTAGAGCGAATCGGCGTCGACGAGAGCGACTCCGCGCGCGCGTCGCCACGACCCCCGATACAGAACCTCAACGGAGCTCGGCTCACGGAGGTTGCGCCACCACTGCTTGGTCTCGGGGCGGCCCGGCACGACGATGATGCCGCCCGAGGTGGTGGCGTACTGAACCGGAAACTCGAAGACGTTGCCCGAGTTTCGACCACGAACGCGCATCATGACGAGCGAACGACCCATCGCCCCACCCACGGGAGAACGCAAGATCGCGCGCACCGCGCGGCTTGCCAGTGACACCTGCGGGGTAGTTCCTGACGGCGGTAGTGTCATGGTGCCCTCCGAGATCGGCCGGATTGCTGCATCCAGTCGACTCTCTTGCGGCGCCGCCGCCCAGAGCATTTGGTCCTGTCGCCCTGCCAGCCGGCTAGTGGTGTCGGCGGTCGATCAACCGCGTGAGGATGATCGCGCTGCGCGTGTGGTCGACGTTGGGGGCGACGCGCACGCGCTCGAGAGCATCCTCTAGAGAAGGAATGTCGCGCGAGCGAATGTGCACGATCGCGTCGGCATCGCCCGTGACGGTTCCGGCGTCGACCACTTCGGGAACCGCCGAGAGGATGCGCTTGAGCTCGTCGGGCGCGACGGTGCCGCGGCAAAAGAGTTCGACGTAGGCCTCAACGGCCATGCCGTCGACGGCGGGGTCGACTTGCACGGTGAACGAGCGAATCACGCCGTCGGCAACGAGGCGGTCGACGCGGCGCTTGACGGCCGAGGCCGAGAGCCCGACGACGTCGCCGATGTCTCCGTAGCCGGCGCGGGCGTTTTGCCGCAGCTGGTCGATGATGCGGTAGTCGATGGCGTCCACACCGCGAGACTAGGGCACGGGCTGGGGGTGCGGTGTGAACAGGGTGCCCCGACTGGCGGCCCGGGTAAAGTAAGGCTAACCTTACCTGCGGCAGCGTAGCCCGTCTCATTCGCCTCTTCTGTTCTGGAGCATCCTCGCCATGCGCGTTTCTTCACCTCTCTCGATCACCGCCCTCGCTGCCACAGGGCTCTTGCTGGCGGGATGCGCGGCGCCCGCGCCGAGCGATGACGCGATGCCGGTTGTCCCGACGGCCGACGGCCAGTTCACGCTTTACTCGGGCCGCGACGAAGAGCTCGTGCAGCCGCTCATCGACCAGTTCACCGAAGAAACCGGAATCGTGGTCGACGTGCGCTACGGCAACACCGCCGAACTCGGAGCCTTGCTCCTCGAAGAGGGCAACGCGACCCCGGCCAATGTCTTTCTCTCACAGGATGCCGGAGCGCTCGGCGCCCTCAGCCAGGCCGGGCTCTTCACGACCCTCCCCGACGATGTGACGAGCGCGATTCCGGCGGGGTTCACCTCGACCGACGGTAGCTGGGTGGGCGTCACGGGTCGCGCGCGCGTCGTCGTGTATGACGGCGAGCGACTGACCGCCGATGAGCTGCCCGACACGATCGATGAGTACGTCAGCGACGAGTGGAACGGCCGCCTTGCCGTCGCACCAACCAACGCGAGCTTTCAGTCGTTCGTGACGGCGTTGCGCGTGCTCAAGGGTGACGACGCGGCCGCCGAGTGGGTCTCGGCGCTCGCCGACAACAACCCGCAGATCTTCGAGGGCAACAGCCAGATTCTCACGGCGGTCGATGAGGGTGCGGTCGAGCTCGGGCTCGTCAACCACTACTACTGGTATGGCGCGGCCGCCGAGGTGGGTGCGGAGAACATGCGCGCGCAGCTGAAGTTCTTGACCCCCGGCGATGCCGGCTCGATCGTCAATGTGAGTGGCGCGGGCATCCTGAACGGCAGCGAGCTCGACGCCGATGCGCTCGAGTTCGTGCGCTACCTCGTGTCTGAGGCTGCCCAGCAATACTTCGTCGAGCAGACCTTCGAATACCCGCTGTTGCCGGGCGTTGCCGCGCCCGAGGGCCTGCCGAGCCTCGAGAGCCTCATCACGCCGGGCCTCGACTTGAGCGACCTCGACGACCTCGCCACGACGCAGCGCTTGCTCGCCGACGCGGGGCTCATCTGAGTCGACGGTCAGGACTTCGGTCACTGCCGCCCACCAGCCGACTCGTGATGCACTAGAGCCATGACGATCGCGCCCGCTCGAGCCCCCCTGTGGCTCGCCGGTGCTGCGATCGTTGCGGCTTCGGCGGCCGCGATTCCGCTCGTGTACCTCGTGGTGCGCGCGGCCGAAGCCGGGCTTGTCGCCGTCATTGAGACGCTCGCGCGCCCTCGCGTGCTCGAGTATGCCGCCAACTCGCTCGGCCTCGCGGCGGCGACGACGGCGACCGCACTCGTGCTCGGCACAGCTGTGGCGTTCGTGCTCACGCGCGTTCGCGTGCCCTTCTCACGCACGTGGCTGCTGATCTCGGCGCTGCCGCTTGCGGTGCCGTCGTACCTCGCCGGGTACGGGTGGCTCGTGGTGATCCCGGGTCTCAACGGATTCGTGCCGAGCTGGCTGCTGCTGACGGCGGTGACGGTTCCGTATGTGACGCTGCCGGTGGCGGCTGCCTTGCGCGGAGCATCCGGTGACCTCGAAGGAGTCGCGCGCACGCTCGGCCGCGGGCCATTGCGGGCGTTTCTCGTGACGACCTGGCCGAGCGTGCGCCCCGCCGCGATCGCGGGTTCGCTGCTCGTGGCGCTCTATGCGCTGAGCGACTTTGGGCTCGTGGCGATGATGCGGTTTCCGACGCTGACGTGGGGCATCAACGCCGCCTACTCGGCGAGCTTCGACCGCGCGCAAGCCGCCACCCTTGCGCTGCTGCTCGTCGTGCTCGCGCTCGTCGTCGTGACCGGTGAGCGGGCCGCTCGGCGCCAATTGCCGCGCGCGGCAGCCCGCGCCGTCGCACCGCGTTCGGTCGGGCGCGGGATGCTCGTCTCGTTGCTGCCCGTCGTCGCCGTCGCCCCGCTCATCGGTGTGGCGGTGCCCTTGCTCGCCTTGCTCTCGCGCCTGCTCGATGCGGCAACGCTGCGGGCGATCGACGTGCCGCGGTTGCTCGAAGCGGTCGGCTCGACCATCGGCGTCGCCGTGGCGGCCGCGCTGCTCGCGGTGCTGCTCGCGCTGCCCATTGCCGCGCTCGCCGCCCGCTACCGCGGCCGACTCGTCACGATCGTCGAGTCGGTGGGATACCTCGGCCACGCCCTCCCGGGCATCGTCGTGGGCTTGTCGCTCGTGTTCTTCTCGCTCGCGGTCGTGCCTGCCCTCTACCAAAGCCTCGCGGTGCTCGTCTTTGCCTACGCCGTGCTGTTCATGCCGAAGGCCATCGGAACGATGCGCGCGGGGCTCGGCGATGTTCCGCCGCGACTCGTCTCGGTCGCTCGCACTCTCGGCATGTCGCCCTGGCAAGCATGGTGGCGCGTGACCATGCCGCTCGCTCTGCCCAGTGTGGGCATCGGCGCCCTGCTGGTTGCCATCGCGACCATGAAAGAATTGCCGGCGACGCTGCTGTTGCGCCCGACGGGCACGCAGACGCTCGCGACCGAACTGTGGAACCGCACGGTGGTGTTCGAGTTCGGCGCCGCGGCACCCTATGCGGCACTGCTCGTGCTCGTCGCGGCGGTGCCCGCGGTGATTCTGTCGGGCGTACGCAGCTCAGCCAAGGAGGAGTTGTGAGCGACCTCGTCGTCGACGGTGTGAGCGTGACCCACGGGTCAACGCTCGCGATTGACGACGTCTCGCTGAGCATCCGCAGCGGTGAGTTGGTCGCCGTGCTGGGCCCCTCGGGCTGCGGCAAGACGACGCTGTTGCTCGCGATCGCCGGTCTCTTGCCCGTGCAGTCGGGCACCATCACGATCGGTGAGCGTGAGATCTCGCGAGCGGGCCGAACCGTGGCGCCCGAGAAGCGCGGCGTGGGCTGGGTGCCGCAAGAAGCCTCGCTGTTTCCGCACTTGTCGGTCGGCGACAACATCGGCTTTGCGGTGCCGCGCAGCCGGGGCGCAGCGCGCGCCGAGCGCATCGCCGAGCTCGCGCACCTCGTGGGCCTCGACGACTACACGGGCCGTGCACCCAACCAGCTCTCGGGCGGGCAAGCCCAGCGCGTTGCTCTCGCTCGTGCGCTCGCACCCCGCCCCGACTTGCTGCTGCTCGACGAACCGTTCGCCGCGCTCGACACTCAGCTGCGCACGGGCCTGCGCCGTGAGGTTGCCGAGTTGCTGCGCGCGCAAGGCACGACCTCGCTGCTCGTGACCCACGACCAAGAAGAAGCCCTGACCCTCGCCGACCGCGTGGCCGTGTTGCACGATGGAAAGCTCGCCCAGTTCGGCACGCCCGAAGAGATCTACCAGCAGCCCGCGACCGACTGGGTGGCGTCGTTTGTCGGTGACGTCGTCGAGCTCGCTGGGCAGTGGCGCGGTGGACGCGTGCTGTGCGCGCTCGGCTCGGTCGAGGCCTCGGCTGTGGGCTTCACGCCCGCCGACGGCGACGCTGTGCGCCTCATGCTGCGGCCCGAGTGGATCGTTCCGCGCCCCGACTTGCTCGCGCAGGCCGCCGCCGGTGCCGACGCGCGCGTCGCGAGCATTTCGTACGCCGGCCACGACGCCATGATCACGGCCGATCTCGTGGATGGCCCCTCGGTGCTCATGCGCATGGCTGCGGTCGAGCTGCCCGAGGTCGGAGACGACCTGCGGCTCGCCGTGCAGCGCCCCGGGCTCGCGTTCGCGGCGCTGTAATCGCGCGGTCGTGCGCGGATAGGCTCGCCGCATGAGCCCCAACCCTGCTGAACTGCGCGCCCGCGCCGCCGTGCTCGACGACGCCGACCCGTTGGCCGCACACGTCGCGCGCTTCGTGCCGGGCGACGACCTTGTCGCCTACCTCGACGGCAATTCACTCGGGCGCCCGGTGGCGAGCGTGCCTGCCGCACTCGAGACTTTCGTGCACACGGAGTGGGCCGGGCGACTCATTCGCGGCTGGGACGAGTTGTGGCTCACCCGCCCGGCCGAGCTGGGCGACCGCATCGGGGCGGCGTGCCTCGGCGCAGCATCCGGTCAGACGATCGTGGCCGACTCGACGAGCGTGCTCATCTTCAAGGTGTTACGTGCTGCGATTGCGGCACGGCCTGGCCGCGACGAGCTCGTCATGTTGAGCGACGAGTTTCCGACCGACCGGTTCATCATCGAGCGCATCGGCGACGACCACGGGCTGACGGTGCGGTGGGTGGATGCTCCGCTCGACGCCGGCATCACCCCCGAGCTCGCCGCCGAGGTCGTGGGCCCGCGCACGATCGCCGCGCTCTTCAGCGGTGTCGCCTACCGCAGCGCATGGTGGGCTGACATGCCCGCGGTCACCGCGACGGTGCAGGCCGCGGGCGCGCTCATGATCTGGGATTGCTCGCACGCCGTCGGGTCTGTTCCGCTCGAGTTTGATGCCTGGGGAGTCGACTACGCCGTGGGCTGCTCATACAAGTACTTGAACGGTGGCCCGGGTGCCCCGGCCTGGGCCTATGTCGCCGCGCGGCACCACGACACCCTGCGCAATCCGATTCCCGGCTGGCTCGGGGCCGCCGCGCCCTTCTCGATGATCGAGGGCTATTCGCCTGCCCCCGGCGTCGCCTCACTCGTGAGTGGCACCCCGCCGATTCTCGGCATGGTGGCGCTCGGCGAAATGCTCACGCTCATCGAAGTGGCGGGCATCGTCGCGATTCGCGAGAAGTCGATCGCACTCACGAGCTACGCGATCGAACTCGTCGACGCGCTCATCCCTGCGGCGACGGTCAGCACACCGCGTGATGCTGCGCGCCGTGGCAGCCACCTGACGATCGATCACCCGAACTCGGCCATCGCGGTGCAACGCCTCTGGGCGCAGGGCGTCATCCCCGACTTCCGTCACCCGAGCGGCGTGCGCATCGGCCTCTCGCCGCTCAGCACGAGCTTTGCCGAGGTTGAGCGCGGCATCCGTGCGCTCGCCGACGCACTGAGCTAGCGGCACCGACCGCGACCACGACCGCGCGGCGGCTCTATCGACTCAGCGTCGCGAACTTGCGAATCGACAGCGGCACGAACACGACGAGCAGCACGACCACGCCGATGAGCACGGTGGCGATGGGGTTCTGCGCCGTCCACGCGTCGCCCACGGGCGTGCCGGGCGGCACGTTGCCGAAGAGTTCGCGCGCTGACTGCACGAGCGACGAGACGGGGTTCCACTCGGCGAAGATGCGCAGCGGGTCGGGCAGGTTCTCGCTCGGCACGAACGCGTTCGAGATGAACGTGAGCGGAAAGAGGATCAAGAACGAGGCATTGTTGATGATCTCGGGGCTCTTGACGCTCATGCCCAAGAACGCCATGACCCACGAGAAGGCGTAGGCGAACAACAGCAGCAGACCCACCCCGGCGAGAAACTCGAGCAGCGATGAGTTGACGCGCCAGCCGACGATGAAGCCCGTGATCATCATGACGATCATCGAGAGCGCGTTGATGACGAGGTCGCCGTTCGTTCGACCGACGAGCACCGCCGCACCGCTCATGGGCAGAGTGCGAAAGCGGTCGATGATGCCGTCTTTCAGGTCTTGCGCCATCGCCGCGCCCGAGTAGGTCGAGCCAAACACGACCGTCTGCGCAAAGATGCCGGCCATCAAGAACGAGGTGTAGCCCTCGCCCGGAATGTCGATCGCGGCGCCGAACACGTAGGTGAAGAGCAGCACGAACATGATCGGCTGAATGAGCGAGAACAACAGAATCTCGGGCACGCGGATGATCTTCATGAGGTTGCGCCACGTGGTCACCCAGCCGTCACTGATGAAGCGCGTGATCGCGCTGCCGGGAATCGGCGTCAGGGTCGTGGGTGCTGCGCTCGAGGTGATGGTCGCGCTCATGCCGCACTCTCCGTGGTCTCGGGGGTCTCTTCGGCCGTGCGGCCGGTCAGTTGCAAGAAGACGTCGTCCAACGTCGGGCGACGCATGCCCGCGTCGTGCAGGGCGATGCCATCGCGGGCCGCGGCGCCGACGATCGCGGCGAGGGCTGCAGGGCCGTCGTCAACGGGAACCACCCACGTGCGGCCGCCCGTCACGACGGGTTCGCCCGTGCCGTGGCTCCCGAGTAGGCGGCGCACAGCATCCCCGTCGGCTTCATCGACCACGGTCAGGGCGACGCGCTGGCCACCGACTGAGGCCTTGAGCTCGTCGGCCGTGCCCTTCGCGATGACTTGGCCGTTGTCGATAACCGAAATGGAGTCGGCGAGGCGGTCGGCTTCTTCGAGGTACTGCGTCGTGAGCAACACGGTGGTGCCGTCAGAGACAAGGGTCTCGATGACGTCCCACAGGCCGATGCGGCTGCGCGGGTCGAGGCCCGTCGTGGGTTCGTCGAGAAACAGCACCGGAGGCTTGATGACGAGTGCGCCCGCGAGGTCGATGCGGCGGCGCATACCGCCCGAGTAGCCCTTGACCGGGCGGTTCTGCGACTCGACGAGGTCGAACAGCTCGATGAGTTCGCCCGCCCGCTGCCGCGCGACCTTCGACCCCAAGTGGTAGAGCTTGCCCACCATCATGAGGTTCTCGAAGCCCGTGAGGTTCTCGTCGACGGCGGCGTACTGCCCGCTCGCGCCGATCATGCGGCGAATCGACTGCGGGTCGTCAAGCACGTCGACGCCGTTGATGACTGCCGAGCCCGAGTCGGGCTTGATGAGCGTCGTGAGCACTTTGACCGTGGTGGTTTTGCCGGCGCCGTTGGGCCCGAGCAATGCGGTGACGGTGCCTTGCGGCACCTCGAGGTCGAGGCCGTCGAGGGCGCGCACGACGGGCGCCCCCTTCGGCGTGTAGGTCTTGACAAGCCCGTGGGCTTCGATAAATGCCATGCGCGGGATGCTACTCGTCTCGGGTGACACGACAGTGCAGCGTTCGCCGACGGCGCAGTGAGTAGCGTGGGGGCATGTCAAGCTCGCTGACCCCCACGCTGCTCGCGCGCGTGCGCGAGCGGGCTCCCGGCTATGACGCCGCGAATAGCTTCTTCACCGAGGATCTCGACGAGCTGCGCGCCGCGGGCTATTTGGGGGCGCGCAGCCTGAGCGCGGCATCCGCCGACCAGCGACTGCTCGCCGCCCACGCTCCCGCGACGGCGCTCGGGCTCACGATGCACCTCGTGTGGATGGGCGTCGCGCGCGACCTGCTCGCGGCGGGTGACGCGAGCCTGCAGTGGGTGCTCGATGACTGCGCGATCGGGGAGATCTTCGCCTTCGCGATTAGCGAGGCGGGCAACGACCGCGTGATGAGCGACTCGCTGACCCGGGTCGAGCGCGTTTCGCTCGACGACGGCACCGCGGGCTGGGCCTTCACGGGCACGAAGATTTTCACGACCCTCTCGCCCGCGTGGACGCGCCTCGGCGTGCTCGGTCGGCACGACCCCGCCGATGGCTCGGCGCCGAGCGTCGTGCACGGCTTCATCACGCGCGAGGCGACCGGGGTCGAGATCACTCCCGACTGGGACACCCTCGGCATGCGCGCGACGCAGAGCCACACGACCCGACTTGATGTGGCTGTGGTGCGCGACGAGCACGTGGCGCGCATCCTGCCCGTCGGACCCAGCGGCGATGTGTACACGCTCGCGATCGCCGCGAACTTTCACACGCTTATCGCGAGCGTGTATGCCGGAATCGCCGACCGCGCGCTCGAGCTTGCGGTCGAGAGCGCCCAGCGCCGCACGAGTCTGCGGAACGACGGAGCACCGCAGGCGCACGACCCCGACATTCGTTGGCGCATCGCGGATGCCGCGCTCGCCCTCGACGCGCTGGCCCCGCAACTGCAGGCCGTCGCCCGCGATCGCGACCAGGCTGTGGATCGGGGAACGCGGTGGTTCCGCGACCTGGCGGGCCTCAAGCACCGCAGCGTCGAAACCGCGCGGCACGTCGTCGACCAGGCCATGCGGATCGCGGGGGGTGGCGCCTACCGCTCGTCGGCCGAGCTCAGCCGCCTGCAGCGTGATGTGCTCGCGGGCATCTACCACCCGAGCGATACCGAGGCTGTGCACGCCACTGTCGCCACCGACCTGCTCGGGCCGCTGTCGTAAGGCACGCGCCTGCGACAGGAGTAATGTCTGCGCGTGGTCATCTTGCGCTCGCGCGCTGTTCTCTTTCTTGCTTTCGCCTTCGCCGTCATGGCCGACCCGGTCTCGTCGGTTGCCTATGCCGTGGAGGCCGCGCTCCACGCTCTCGACGGTCGACTCGATCTGCTCGTCGCGACGATGGGCCTCGTGGTGGTCATCATCGCGCTCGTGATCGTCAACTATCGCGCGCTGATTGCTCGGTACCCCGAGGGTGGGGGCGCATCCGCTGCGGTGGGTGAAGCGTTCGGAGACGGCTGGTCGTTTGTTCCCGTGGGCTCACTGGTGGTCGACTTCGTGCTCACGATCGCCATCAGTGTTTCGGCGGCTGCCTCCGCGGTGATCGCGTACTTTCCGGCGCTCGAACCGTGGCGCTTGCTCATTGCTCTCGTGCTCGTCGCTGTGGTCGGCGGGATGTGTTGGTTCGGTCACTTGGGCCGCATCGTTTTCGCGCTCATGACCGTGGTGTTCGTGCTCATTGCGGCGACTGTGCTGGTCTTCAGTGCGTTCGCCGCGCCGGTTGAGGCCTCGGCCTCGGTCGCAGCCGCGGGCTCGGGCGCCGACCCCGGGATGCTCGCCGGGCTCATTGCGGTCGTGCTCGCCTTCCCCGTGGCGATGGCCCTCGCGACCGGCGTCGAGGCGCCCTCGACGGCGATCGCGCAACTGGGTGAGCTGGATGACGACGGGCGTCGCCGCTTCGGCCAGCTGACCCTGTGGCTCACGCTCGGCATCGTCGGTGTCATCACGCTCGGGCTCGCGACGCAAGCCGCGCGCCTCGGCGTGGGGCTGCCCGAGGAGGGCTCGACGCTCATTGCCGACTTCGCGCGGCACGTCGCGCCCGCGCCCGTCTTCGCCCTCTTCCAGCTCATGACCGCGCTGCTGCTCTTGGCCGCCGCGAGTTCGTCGTTTCAGGCTGGGCCGGGGCTGCTCAAGGCGCTCGCCGCCAACCCGGCCCATTCCAACGCCGTGGGCATCTTGCCCGTAGCCTTTGGCCGCGTAAACAGTCGGCACACGCCCTACTGGGGTCTCGTGCTCTTCGCGGTGCTGTCGATGCTGGTCGTTGCCGCGGCCGGTGCCGACGACCAGACCCTCGTGCTCTTCTACGCCGTCGCGGTGTTCTTGAGCTTCTTGTCGGGCTTGCTCGCGATGACTCGGTTCACGCATCTATCCCGCCAGCGCGGGCGTTTCGCCCTCAACCTCTTCGGGTCGGTCGTGGTCGCCTTCACCCTCGTCGTGAACCTGGCGCGCGGCTGGCCGCTCGTGAGCCTTGTGGCCGCGGCACTCATCGCCGGCGCGCTGTGGATGCTGTGGGTGCGCGCCGGGCGACCGGAGGGCATCCGGTCGATCGAAGCGATGGCCGAGAAGGCCGACGCCGAAAGTGACGCGGTGACGCCGTGACCGTGCAGTTCGGCGTCTTCATCACCCCGAGCGCGGCCGACCCCGCTCGGGTCGTCGAACTTGCCGTGACAGCCGAGGCGGCGGGCATCGACCTCGTCACGGTGCAAGACCACCCGTACCAGCCCGCCTTCCTCGACGCGTGGACGCTGCTGAGCGTCATCGCGGGCCGCACCGAGCGCGTCACGCTTTCGGGCAATGTGCTCAACCTGCCGCTGCGGCATCCGGCGATGCTCGCCCGCAGCGCCGCGAGTCTTGACCTGCTGACCGGCGGTCGCGTGATGATGGGCCTCGGCGCCGGGTTCTTCTGGGAGGGTGTTGCCGCGATGGGCGGGCCGCGACGCACGCCCGGCGAGGGCGTCGATGCGCTGAGCGAAGCCATCACCGTCATGCGTGCGCTGTGGAGCACCGAGCCCGGCGGTGTCTTCCTCCCCGGCCCGCACTACCCGATCACGGGCGCGAAGCGCGGCCCGGCGCCGGCGCACGAGATTCCGATCTGGGTCGGAGCCCTCAAGCCGCGCATGCTGCGCCTCATCGGTCGGCAGGCTGACGGCTGGTGGGCCTCACTGAACATGCTCGCCAATGAGACCGAGCTTGCCTCGAGCGGCGCGATCATCGACGACGCCGCACGCGCGGCGGGTCGCGACCCAGCCGCCATCTGCCGCGTGCTCAATGTCGGCGGGGCGGATGCCCACCCCGAGCGCCTCGTCCACCTCGCCCGCACCTACGGGGTGTCGACCTTCGTGCTGGCTGGCGACGACCCGCGCGCCATCGAGCGCTTCGGCTCGGAGGTCGCGCCGGCCGTGCGCGCCGAACTCGGGGAGTAGCTCGGCTTAGCGCCCGAGAAACACCGCGTTGAGCAGCTCGTCGACCTTCATGCCCACGTCGGGCTCGTTCGCGTCGAGACGGTTGGTCAGCAGCACGACCGCGCGGCCTGCGGCGGGGGAGACCCACAGCTGAGTGTTGGTCCAGCCGGAGTGTCCGTAGACACTGTGGTCGAGCAGGCCAGGGCCTCGGGGCAGCAAGAACCCGAGCCCGAACTGCTCGAAGCGCTTGAGCGGTTCGGCGTCGATGACGTAGAGCCCCGCGGTGCGCGATTGCTGCATGGCGGTGAGAGTTGCCGGTGTGACGATCGCCCCGTCGTTCATGAGCAGTGAGCGGGCGATCGCGAGCAGGTCGGCGGCGTTGGCGACGGCTCCCGCGGCGGGGTGGCGCAGCGCGGGCAACAACGTGGGGTCGTGGTCGTAGCGCTCGAAGCCGTGCACGTGGTGTGCGCCCTCGGCGTCGAACGACAGGTGGTTCGCGCCAACCGTGGCCGCCATGGCCGCGAACTCGTCAGCGAAGGCGTTGCCCGTGGCGTGCTCGACGAGCGCGGCCACGCCCTCCCACGAGAGGTTCGCGTAGCGCCGCGCGGTGCCCGGCACGAACTCGATGGGAGCACGCTCGAGAGCCTCGCGCAGCGTGGTCGCGTGACCGTGCGAGCGCACGGGGCCGTCGTCTTCGAGGCGCACATCGGCAATGCCCGAGCGGTGACTCAGCAAGTGCTCGAGGGTCACGTCGGGGTGGCTGAACGCCGGCAGGGCATCCCGCAGCCGGGTCTGAGTCGTGAGCAGTCCGCGCTCGACCGCGCGCATCGCCGTGAGCGCGACGAGCGGCTTGGTGATCGAATAGAGAGCGAAGCGGTCGTCGACGTGAGCGGTGCGACCACTGACGGCGTCGGTGCCGAACGCTGCAACGTCGACCACGCCGCTCGCGTCAACGACGCCGATGACGGCGACGGGCAAGCGGCCGACGTCGACCTGGCGCCGGGTCCAGTCGGCGGCGGCGCCAAATGCGGTGATGGTCATAGATGCTCCGTTGCGGTTGAGGAGGGGCTCAGGTCAGCTGCGGCAGAACCTCGGCCGCAATCAGCTCGAGATGGTCGAGGTCGGTCATGTCGACCGTCTGCAGGTACACGCGGTCGACGCCCAGCTCGCGCAGCGCGCCCAGCCGGTCGACGACCTGCGAAGGAGTGCCCACGAGGCGCTCGCCGTGGTCGCTCGCGGGGTCAATCTCGACGGCCTCGCAGCGCCGTGCGATCTCGGCCGCGTCACGACCGACGACCGTGGGCCACGCCGCCGACATCTTCAGCGTTGTGGGGTCGCGCTCTTCTTCGAGACAAATCGCGCGCACGTTTGCAAGTACCTCGGCGAAGCTCTCGAGCGTGCGGAACCCGATGTTGAACTCGGTCGCGTAGCGGGCGGCCAGCTGGGGCGTTTTGCGCGGTCCGCCGCCGCCCACGATGACGGGCATGCGCTCTTGCACGATCTTGGGCAGGGCAGGCACATCGACGAGCCGGTAGTGGTCGCCCTCGAACGAGAAGGTCGCGCCGTCAGGGGTGGCCCAGTAGCCCGTCACGATGGCGAGCTGCTCTTCGAGCATCCCGAACCGCTTGGCCGGAAACGGGATGCCGAAAGCCTCGTGCTCCCGCTCGTACCAGCCGGTGCCGAGCCCGAACTCGACGCGCCCGTTCGACATCTGGTCGACCTGGGCGACCTGCACGGCAAGGATGCCCGGGTGGCGGTGCGTCGCCGAACTCACGAGGGTGCCGAGGCGGATCGTGCTCGTCTCGCGGGCGAGGGCGGCCAAAGTCGTCCACGCGTCGGTCGGGCCCGGCAGGCCGTCACCGTCGCCCATAACGAAGTAGTGGTCGCTGCGAAACCAGGCGTGAAAGCCGTTGGTCTCGGCGCGCTGCGCGTGCGCGACGATCGTGTCGTAACTGGCGCCCTGCTGGGGCTCGGTGAAGACGCAGTACTCCATGGCTTGAGCCTACGATGGTGAGCGTCGGAGGCCCTACGTGCGAGAAGCTCACGAGCGCGATGAAGTTCGCGGATACCAGGCGGTGCGTGCTGCCGCGAAAGACTTTGAGGCCTTTTCGAGCGACCTCATCGGCGACCGCGACACGCGCGCCTACAAACAAGTGCCGCTCGAATACGACCCTCCGCGGCACACGCGGTTTCGCGATGCGGTGAACCCGCTCTTCTTGAGCCAGAACATCGAGCCGAAGGCGCCCCAGTTCGAGGCGATCGCGCGCGAGCTCATCCAGGGCATTACGGCGCGCGGCGGCGGCGACCTCGCGAGCGACCTCGCGCTGCCCTACGTCATGGGCTGCCTCACGGTCATCTACAACCGGCCGCAGGATCGCGACGAGTGGATCTCGTGGGGCCCCGACGTCTGGACGGCGGATGCGTACCGCCAGGGTCTCGTGACGCCCGAGTCACGCGCCGCTGCGCGCGAGCGATCGTTCGACGGACCGAGCCTGCGCAGCGGTGACGTGCTCGAGCAGTACCTCGACCGTGTCTTCACGGCCGCCACCCAGGCGCCGGGTGCCGACCCCGCGACGACCGACGTGTGGGACTGGATCTCCGGGCTCGAGATCGACGGCGAGCGCCTGACGCGCGACGAAATGTTTGGCATCGCCAACGTCTTGCTCGCCGGCGGCCGCGACACCGTCATCAAGCTCGTTACGGGCCTCACGTGGCACCTCATGGCGAATCCGGATGATCGGCAGCACCTCACCGAGAACCGCAGTGCCTTCGCCGCCACGATTGCTGAGCTGGTGCGTTTCTTGACCCCGCTGCCCAAGATCGAGCGCGTGCTCGCGGCTGACCGCGAGACGCCCATCGCCGAGCGCGACCCGCGGCGCTACGTGCTGCTCAACTACCTCTCGGCCAACCACGACCGCACGATTTGGCCCGACGCCGATGTGCTCGACATTCGCCGCGATCGCAAGCCTCACCTTGCCTTCGGCTTCGGGCGCCACTCGTGCATGGGCATGAACATCACGGAGTACGAGGCAAAGGCGTTTCTCACTGTGCTGCTCGACGAGTGGCCGGGGTGGGAGTTCGACGGGCAACCCGAGATTGAGTGGTCCACCGAGGGTGAGGGCGACGAGGCCTTTACGGCGCTCGAGCGATTCTCCCGGGTGCGTGTTCGGGTGCCGTTATAGGTATGATCTAAGCCATGCCTCGCACCGCGATCGTTACCGGAGGGCTGAGCGGCCTCGGCGCCGCGACGGCCGAGCGCCTTGCGGCCGACGGCATCCGTGTCATGACGTTCGATGTCGCCGACGGCGCTGATTTCACGCTCGACATCAGTGACGATGCAGCGGTGGATGCTGTGGCCGCCGAGGTCGGACCAGTCGACATTCTCGTCAATTGCGCGGGCATCGTCGGGCCCAACAAGCCCCTCATCGAGACGACCGCCGACGAATGGCGTCGCACGATCGACGTCAACGTCATGGGCACGGTCGCGACCATTCGGGCCTTCGCGCCCGGCATGGTGGCCAATGGTTGGGGCCGCATCGTCAACGTCGCGTCGATGGCGGGCAAAGACGGCAACCCCAACCTCGCCGCCTACTCGGCGACCAAAGGTGCCGTCATCGCGCTAACGAAGTCGGTGGGCAAAGAGCTCGCGCAGACCGGCGTGCTCGTCAACGTCATCGCGCCGGCCGTGATCGACACGCCCATGAACGCGAAGACCGACCCGGCGGTGTTGAAGTACATCACCGACCTCATCCCGATGAAGCGCGTCGGTCGGCCCGATGAGTTCGCCGAGCTCGTGGCGTTCCTCACCTCCGACCGGCTGAGTTTCTCGACCGGCGCCGTGTACGACCTCAGCGGCGGCCGCGCCACCTACTAGAAGGGCCTCACCGATGAAGCTCATGCGCCTCGGCCCCGCGGGCCACGAAAAGCCCGCCGTGCGCGTCGACGAGAAGACGTACGTGGACGTCTCTGACATCACTCCCGACTTCGACGAGCGATTCTTCGCTGGCGGCGGGATGCTCGGCCTCGCGGCCGTCGTCGCTGGGCGTGTCGCGGCCGGCGCCGTGCATCCGTTCGGCGACCTACGCATTGGCGCCCCCATCGCTCGCCCGCACCAGATCTTGTGCATCGGGCTCAACTACTCCGATCACGCTGCGGAGTCGGGAATGCCCGTACCCGACGAGCCGATTCTCTTCACGAAGAGCCCGAACACGCTCGTGGGCCCGAACGACGACGTGCGCATGCCGCGCGGCGCGACGAAGCTCGACTGGGAGGTCGAGCTGGGCATCGTCATCGGCACGCGCACGAGCTACCTTGACTCGCCCGAGCAGGCCCGCGACCACATCGCCGGATACGTCGTCGCGAACGACGTGAGCGAACGCGCCTTTCAGATCGAGCGGGGCGGGCAGTGGTCGAAGGGCAAGTCGGCCGAGACGTTCAACCCGACGGGGCCCTGGCTGGCCACGCCCGACGAGCTCGACGACGTCATGAACCTCGGAATGTGGCTCGACGTCAACGGCGAGCGCCGTCAGACCGGCACCACCTCGACGATGGTCTTTGACCCGTGGTTCATCGTGCGCTACCTCAGCCAGTTCCTGGTGCTCGAGCCCGGCGACCTCATCAACACGGGCACACCTCCGGGCGTCGGCCTCGGGATGACCCCGCCGACCTACCTGCAAGTGGGCGACGTCATGCGGCTGGGCATCGACGGGCTCGGCGAGCAGCAACAGACGGTGATCTCGCCGCGCTAGGCCGTCGCGCCTATCGCGCGGGAGTGGTGACGCCCTTCGCCCACGTGGTGATCACCGATCGCGTCGCGTCGCGCGGGGCGAGCCGGCCAGCGGCAACTTGTTCCCAGGCCGTGAAGACGAGAGCGTGCAAGCTTGCGGCGAGCCACACGGCCGACAGCGCAGGGTCAAGGGCTCCGGTGCGCTGACCTCGGCGCAAGGCGTCTTCGAGCTCCGCATCCATCGCCGCAATCTCGGGTGGTGTCTCGGGCAGAAACAAGCTCGCCCGCACGATGAAAAGCAATTGCGGCCCGAGCTCGATGAGCTCGGTGACGTACCCCCTGAGGGTGGTTGCAGCGTCGGCGGAGGGGTCGGTGAACCAGCCGTTGCTGTCCTGATCGGCCCACACCCGTTCGAGAGCCGAGAGCGCCTGCGATGCGATGGCGTCAACGAGGTCGTCGCGCCGGGGAAACCGCCGATGCAGGGTCGATCGACTCGAGCCAACCGCTACCGCGAGTTCTTGCATCGTCGCAGAGGGATGGTGCACCAGGTGCGCAGCCAGGTCGGCGAGCGAGGGATCGTCGGGAGCATCGGCCATGACACGAGTCTAGCGCCAAACGGTACTCGTGTGTACCATCTGACACATAAATGTCTCACCTGCGCCCGTGGCCGCCACCGACCGTATTTCGCTGCTCGATCAGCTGCGCGGGTTCGCCTTGCTCGGCATCGTGCTCGTTAACCTGCCCTTCTTGGGCATCACGAACGCCGGCCTCACGGCAGAGGTCGCCACCACTCCGCTCGACGCGACGGTGGCGTTTCTTATCGTGACCCTCGCGCAAGGCAAGTTCTACCTGCTCTTCGCCTTCCTCTTCGGCTACAGCGCAGCCCTCTTGCTGCGCAATGATGGCCAATCAAGCCGAGCCGCCTACGCGCGGCGGATGCTCGGCCTCTTCGTGCTCGGAGCCTTTCACGCCGTCTTCTTCTTCATCGGTGACATCCTCATTAGCTACGCCGTGCTCGGGATGCTGTTGCTGGTGTTCGTGCGCCGTTCGACCCGCACTCTGCTCGTGACCGCGGCGGTCAGCCTCGTGCTCGCGGCGGGAGTTCTCGTGCTCATCGTGCTCGACGCCCTCGAGACCGGCATCACCGATGCCGGCATCGTGCTCAGCCCCGCCGACTTCGACCGTGTGCTTGCTGAGGGCTCGTTCATCGAGGCCGCGGCGGGTCGGCTCGAGGTATTGCCCGAGGCATTGATCTTTCAAGTGGCGATCAACTGGCTTCCGGCGTTCGCAATGTTCGCCCTCGGCCTCGCCGCCGCGCGCACCGCTCTCTTCAGCGAGCCCCAGCGCTTCACTCGCGTCTGGCGTCGGATGATCGTGGTCGCGCTCGTCGTCGGCCTCCCGCTCGCCGCCCTCTCTGGCTGGCTGCAGGTGATCTCAAGTGACCCCACCGGTATCGACCAAGTTCTCGGTGTAGCGCTGGGCTTCTTCGCTGCGCCCGCGCTCACGATCGGCTACGTCGGCGCCTTCGCTCTGCTGACCTCGACGCGGTGGGCGAGAGGCTTCGCGCCAGCCGGAAAGGCGTCGCTGTCGATCTACCTGGCCGAGTCGGTGATTCTCTCGGCAGTCTTCTGCGGGTGGGGCCTGGGGCTCTTTGGCCAGGTCTCCGTCGTTGTCGCCGCCGCGATGGCCATCGCCACGTGGGTCGTGCTCGATGGAGCGGCAGCGCTGTGGCTGCGGCACCACCGCTACGGACCGATGGAGTACCTGCTTCGATGGGTCACCACGCTGCGGCGGCCGGTCTCGGCGCTGAGCAGCTCCGTTACCGAGAGCTGACGACGTCGAGCACGGTGCGGGCGCGCGGGAGGGCATCCCGAACCCGATCGGCGAGCGTCGGCCCGTTGTTGTCGGCGAGCCACGAGTGCAAGGCCCGCACGAAAATCGCGAAGCCGATGGCCGAGAGCACTTCGGCGTCGTCGGCGGTGAAGCCCCGCTCGATGAGGGCGGTCGCAACGCCCTGCTGCCAGCGCGCCTGCTTCGCGAGTTCACGGCCGGTCAAGGCCACGTCGGTCTCGATGATGCGCTGACGCGCGGTGAGCACGGAGCGTTGAGGCTGCATGACCTCGGCCAGTTGGGTGAGGGTACGTTGCATGAGTTCGGCGGCGGAGACGGGCCCGGTGGGCTCGGCGATGGAGGCGAGCATGCCAGGCAGCACGGTGTCGTCGTCGGCGAACAGCACTTCTTCTTTGTCACTGAAGTGACGAAAGAAGGTGCGCGCTGTCACGCCCGCTCGAGCCGCAATGTGGTCGACGGTCGTGCTGTGGTAGCCGTGCTCGGCGAAGAGCGTGACGGCGGAGTCGACGAGTCGCGCGCGAGAGTCTTCGGGCCAGCGGGGCATGTGCCCATTCTAGTGTTGTGTCAGATCATGACATCATTTAGTCTGTTGTCTCGACAGTTCATGACATCAGAAGGCGTGTCCCCATGCTCGTTATCTCGCTGCTGCTCAACATCGCGGTGCTCATCCCCGTCGTCACTGTGCTCGTGATCGGGGCACGACGCGGCGTCAACTCTGCTGCACAGGCGCCGTGGGGCGAGCGCACGCCAGCCCGCGACATCCTTCTCGCTATCTACATCGCGATTCTCGTCGTATCGATCGCGCTGCTCGCGGGCGTGGCTCTCGGGGGTGCGACCGTCGCGATCGAGGCCGCCGCGGCGGCGTTGTTCACCGTGCAGATCGTCTACAAGGCGCTCACCGCGGTGACGGTTCGGGATGCCCTGCGCAACCCCGTTGTGCTCTCCAACCTCGGCATCGCCGTCGTACACGGGGTCACCGTCGCGACGCTCGCGCCTGGGCTGATCTAGTCCTCGTGCACGAAGCGCAGTAGGTAGCCGTCAGGGTCGCATACCAAGAACTCCCACTGCGCGATGGTCGCGCCGCGCGAGACATACTCGGTGCGGCGAAGGGGACGAAAGAGGGTTGCGCCGGTGGCCTCGAGCTGTCGCGCAAGACTGCCAGGGTCAGGATGCTCGATCTCGAAGTTGACCCCGCGCCCGAAGGGGGCCTCGAGCTCACCAGTGATCCACCCGCCCGGCTCGATCTCTTCAAGCATGATGAGGCTCGTGCCCAGGCGAACGAGTGCGAACTCGGGATCACTGCGGCGATCGAC
This sequence comes from Actinomycetota bacterium, assembly GCA_013297625.1. Lineage (GTDB taxonomy): Bacteria > Actinomycetota > Actinomycetes > Actinomycetales > Microbacteriaceae > Microcella. Next base: position 53,622 of record JAAFHT010000005.1, read on the forward strand.
AACCTCGAAACCGACCGCATCGACATAGAAGCGGAGCGAGGCGACGACGTCGGTGACGAGCAGCTCGGGCACGAGCCCGGGCCAGCTCTCAATGCCATCGGGCCCCCGGCGATCCATAGCCCGATTCTAGGAGCGCAGGGCCAGGCTGAGAATCGGCGGGGAGTCGTCGGCATCCCAACCGACTAGTCGGTCGGGATGGAACAATCAGGTCATGACCGCACGCATGGTGATCCTCGATGCCGCACGGAGTTACGCCTCGACACACGGCCGGTTGCCCTCTCTCGACGTTCTGGCCGCCGAAGCGGGAGTCTCGAAGGGCGGCTTGATGCACCACTTCTCCAGCCGCTCCTCTCTCGTGGCCGCGCTGATCGTCGCGGTGCTCGACGAGACAGATCGTGAGTTGAGCGACGCCTCCGCGCGCGGCGAGGTCGTCCATACCTGGTTGCGCCTGTCGGCGCAGACCGTGGTCGGCGGAACCCCGCTCACAACGCTCGCGGTAGTCACCTTCGGCGCGAACGATGACTTGGGCGACACGGTTGAGCAGATTCGTGATGCCACCGAGCGATGGGAATCCCTGCTCGCGGCCGAACTGGGCTCGCTCGAGAAGGCACGAATGGTGCGGCTGATCGGTGACGGCATGGTGCTCGGTCGCCTCATTGACGACCGCGCTCCGGTCGTGACCACCGAGCAGGTCATGGCGGTGGTGGGGAGGGCGTCGTGAGTGCCGAACTGCTCGCGCTCATCGCGGGCCTCGCTTTGCTCGACTCGCTCAACCCCGCCACGATGGTGGCGGTCGCGCTGATCTTGCTCACCGCGCAACGCCGACCGGCACTCACGGCCGCCGCAGTCGTCGTGGGCGCGGCGCTCACTGTCGCGACAGTGGGCGCGGTTCTCTTTCTCTCGGCCGGCGCCGTGGCTGGGGCCGTCGACGGTGTACTGATTGGCCTGCGGGTTGTGGCGTTTGGTGCGGCCGGCACGGCGCTGGTGATCGCGGGCGTGCGTCGCCTGCGTGATCGCCCGCGTCGACCCCTCGAGCTACCGCCGTGGTTCTCGCCGGCAACGGCTCTGCCCTTCGGCGTCATGGTCACGGCCGCCGACCTGCCGAACGCCTTTCCGTACTTCATTGCCATCGAACGGATGCTCGCCGCCGACACCGACGTCGCCACGGGCCTGCTCGTCATCGCGGTCTACGCCGTCATCTACTGCGTGCCGTGTCTCGTGCTCCTCGGCGTGGGGCTCGTGAGTCGGGATCGCACGCGGTCGTGGCTGCAGACCGTGACGCGCCGCTTCACCGAAGGGGTCGTGCGGCGCTCGGTGCTCGCGGCCGTGCTGCTCATGGTGACCGGGGTAGTTGTGGCGAGCATCCCGTTCGTGCTGATGGCGATCGCCTGACAAAGAGAGCCCCGCCGCGAAGACCACCACGGCCTCGCGACGGGGCCCCGCCCGTGGGTGACGCTCAGCTGCGCGGAATCAACCGCTGCAACTGCGTCACGTGGCCCGGCTCGAGCTCGTGCAGCGACTTTACGCCGAGCAAGCGCATTGTGCGCGCAACCTGATCGCCGAGAATCTGAATCGTACGGTCAACTCCGTCGCGTCCGCCAGCCATGAGGCCATACAAATACGCTCGGCCGATGAGCGTGAAGCGCGCTCCGAGAGCGACGGAGGCCACGATGTCGGCGCCCGACATGATGCCGGTGTCGAGGTGCACTTCGGTGTCTGTGCCGACCTCGCGCACGACCTGAGGCAGCAGGTGGAACGGGATGGGCGCGCGGTCGAGCTGCCGACCGCCGTGGTTCGAGAGGGTGATGCCGTCGACGCCGAGCGCCGTGAGGCGCTTGGCGTCATCCACCGTCTGAACGCCCTTGACGACGAGCTTGCCGGGCCACTGCTCTTTGATCCACTTCAGGTCGTCGTAGGTGACGGTGGGGTCGAACATCGCGTCGAGCAGTTCGCCGACGGTGCCGTTCCAGCTCGAGAGGCTCGCGAAAGCGAGGGGTTCGGTGGTCAAGAAGTCCCACCACCACCACGGGCGGGGGATGGCGTTGACAATCGTGCCCATCGTGAGCGCCGGCGGAATCGAGAAGCCGTTGCGCTTATCGCGCAAGCGTGCGCCCGCGACGGGCACGTCGACGGTGACGAGCAACGTGTCGAAGCCCGCGGCCGCCGCACGCTCGACGAGCTGCATCGAGCGCTCGCGGTCTTTCCACATGTAGAGCTGAAACCAGTTGCGGCCGTCGGGCGCCGCATCGCGCACGCCCTCGATGCTCGTTGTTCCCATCGTCGAGAGCGAGAACGGGATGCCCGCCGCGGCCGCCGCGGTCGCCCCCGCAATCTCGCCCTCGGTGTGCATCATGCGCGTGAAGCCCGTGGGCGCAATGCCGAAGGGCAGCTCGACCCGCTTGCCGAGAACATCCCAGCCGGTGTCGACCTGGCTCACGTCGCGCAGGATCGCCGGGTGAAACTCGATGTCGTCGAACGCCTGGCGTGCGCGCCCGAGGCTCAGCTCGGCTTCTGCCGCACCCTCGGTGTAGTCGAAGGGGGCCTTGGGCGTGCGACGCTGCGCGATCGCGCGCAGGTCGTGGATCGTGAGCGCACCCTGCAAGCGGCGCTTCTTCGCGTTGAGCTCTCGCTTCTTGAAGCGCATGAGCGGCGCGAGCTCTTTCGGGCGCGGAAAGCGGCGTTTCACCATGGATCAGTCCTCTTTGTGTTGTGAGTCGTAGCGGGCGAGCAGCCGGTCGCGCGCGCCCTCGATGTGCGCGCGCGTGAGCTGGCCAGCGAGGTCGGGGTCACCCACGGCAACGGCGTCGAGAATGCCCTGGTGTTGGGCGACGACGTCGTCGAGCGCGAGCAGTCGGTGGGCCTGCACTTGGCCCGTGCACAGTTCGATCTCGCCCATGAGCAAGGCGTGCAGGCGCGCGAGCCGGGGAGAATGCTGCGCCTCGACGAGAGCACGGTGAAAGGCGATGTCCGCGCGGGCCAAAGGCCCTGAGCGGTCAGCGGTCGTAGCGTCTGAGGCGGCGTCGACGAGCATCCGTTGCGCCGCGATGGCGGCGATCGGTACCACGCCGTCGGCCGCGAGCGTGCGCAGCGCAGCTTCTTCGACAATGGCGCGGTTGGCATAAAGGTCGACGATGTCGTCGCGCAGGAGCTCGGGCACGCGCGCGGTCTTGTGGGCCTCGCGCCGCAGCAGCCCGTCGGCGACGAGTCGCTCGAGCGCGACCTTGGCGGTCGGGCGTGCGACGCCGAAGCGGTCGGCGATGGCCTGCTCGGTCACGGCGGCTCCGGGCGCCTCGCGCTGGCTCAGGATGCTCTCGCGCAGCGCTTCGTACACCGCATCGGGCACGCGCGTCACGGCGAGGGCGTCACTGCTCATGCGGGCGACAGTAGCAGATTGTTATACAAGTGCACGAGCCCCAATCTGGTTGTACAGCGTGGAGTGTCCCGGCGCTGAGTCGAAGCCCTACGCTCGAAGAGTGACCCACGTGCTCGACCGCCCCGGCATCGTGCTCGGCATCGCCGCCCTCGTGCTCAACGAGGGGGCGACCGACGAGAACGCGCGCGCGGTCATCGCGGCGGCCGTCGATGCAGGAGTCGTCGCGCTGGACACGGCGCGGGCCTATGCGCGCATCGACGATGACGGAGTCGGCGAGCGACTCGCCGCCGAGGGCCGCGAGCGCCGCCCCGGACTGCCGATCATCACGAAGGCGGGCCACTATCGCGCGGGAGCATCGGCCTGGCACTCTGACGGCAGCGTCGAACGGATGCGTGCCGATGTCGCCCGCAGCGTCGAGCTGCTCGGCGCCCCTGTCGACCTGCTCTTGCTGCACCGCGCCGACCGGGTCGACGATCTCGAGCAGTCTGTCGGGACGCTCGCGGCCCTCCGCGACGAAGGACTCGTTCGCGCCATCGGCCTGTCGAATGCTTCCGTCGAGCTCATCGACCGTGCGCTCGCCGTTGCGCCGATCGACGCTGTGCAGAACCGGCTCGGGCTCGGGGTCGACTCGTTCGACGAATACCGACACTGCCGTGAAGCTGGCATTGACTTCTTCGGGTACGCGCCGTTCGGGGGTCCGCGGGCCGCGCCGCTGGCCACACGCGTTCCGCACGTGGCCGCGCTCGCGACGCAGCGCAGCACCTCCGTGCACCGCCTCGTGCTCGAGGTCATGCTCGCGGTGCTGCCCGGCTATTGGCCCGTCATCGGATCAACGCGCGTCGAGTCGGTGCGCGATGCGGTCGCCGCCATGTCAGAGCCGGTCGACGATGAGCTGCGCGATGCGCTCTTGGGTGATCTTGAGTCGCGCGGGGTTGCCGTTTAGTGACGTTCAGCCGCACGGCTAAGGCTGGTCGTCGCGCCCGAGCCGATCCGCCACGCGCATGAGCAGCCGAGTGAGCTCGTCCGCCTCGTCGGGCGTGAGCGCCGCCGCGGTGAGCGCGCTGAGCTCGGCCCACACGGCGGTCAGTTGGGCAGCGGCATCCCGACCCTGATCGGTCAGCGAGACGAGCTTGGCGCGCGCGTCGCGCGGGTCGGCGATGCGCTCGGCGAATCCGGCGACTTCGAGCCGCCCGACCATCTTGGCGACGGTGGGCGGCTCGATGCCCATGATGCGGGCGAGCTGAACCTGCGTGGCTGAGCCTCGTTTGGCGAGGATGCTCACGAGCAGTTCTTGGCCAGGGTGCAGCCCGAGCGGCGCGAGGGCGAGGGCCGCGCGGCGGCGGTGTGCGCGCGCTGCGGCCATGAGCGCCTTATCGAGTCGTGACGGCTGCATTGCCCTTCGCTCTCGAGTGGATGACGACGTTGCCGACGACCACGACTGTACCGGTGACGAGGTGCATGACGATGAGCGTGGCGACTCCTGTTGCGGTCACGGCAGCGCTCGTGCCGAAGAGTGACAGCAGGGTCACGATTGTTCCGGCGATCGCGAAGATGAGCACGCCGCGTCGGGGAAACACGCGCACGATAACGAGCGTGCCGACGGCGGCGAGGAGGGCTCCGACGATGCTCGCGGCAATGGCCGGCAGGGCGTCAACCGTCAGGGTCATGCCCTGCTGGGTCACGACGATGCCCGTGCCATTGGCCGCGGTGCCGCTGAACACAATCACGAGGTTCGCGGCGATCGTGACGAGAGCGGTTGACCAGAGGGCGAAGAGGGCGGGTCGGATGAGGGTGCGCATGGTGCTTCCTTTCGAGGGCTGGGACGTAGTGTCGAGAGGAATAACGTAAGTCGGCTAACTATATTCCCGGGCGAGCCGACGTCGGCCCCACGTCGTCGCATCACACGAAGCGTGCTCGGTGGAAAGACGGACAGGCTCGATGCGGGGGGAATTTGTTGCGAACCCGCACGTACCCGCCCGTTAAGCTTGGTCGGTGACGAGCACAACCGAGCGCATCGATAACGTGCGCCAGCGCAATCTCGCCGCGGTGCTCGAACTTGTTCACCGTGGGGGCTCGCCCTCTCGAGCGGAGATCACCGCTCGCACGGGTCTGAATCGCTCGACGATCGGCGCTCTCGTTGCCGAGCTCGAGGCCGTGGGACTCGTCGTCGAGACCGACCCCACCGCGAGCACCCGGGTCGGTCGACCGTCACCCCGCGTCGAGCCGTCGAAAGACATCGCCGTTATCGCGGTCAACCCCGAAGTCGATGCCATCACGGCCGGGCTCGTCGGCCTCGGCGCCCGGGTGTTTCACCGGGTGCGTCGCGAGGTGAATCACACTCTTTCGCCAGAAGAAGCGAGCGCCGTCATCGCCGAGCTCGTCACCGAGTTGCAAGCGCGCGATGCGGGGTCGTCGCGACGCGTGCTCGCGGCGGGCCTCGCGGTTCCCGGGCTTGTCCGCTCGAGTGACGGAACCGTTCGCTGGGCACCCCACCTCGAGTGGCGCGAGGTTCCGTTCACGCAATTGGTGCACGAGGCCATCGGCATTCCCACCTTCGCCGATAATGACGCCTCGCTCGGCGCTCACGCCGAATGGCTCTTCGGGGCAGGTCGTGGCGTCAACGAGTTGATCTACCTCAACGGTGGTGCGAGTGGTATCGGTGGTGGCGTCATCGTGCGGGGTGTTCCGCTGGGCGGGGCGCACGGATACGCGGGTGAGTTTGGTCAGAACCGCCCAGGACACCACGACTCGGCCGACCGAGTGACCCTCAACGGAACGCTCGAAGACGAAGTCAGCCGCTCGCGGCTTTTGCACAGCGTCGGGCTCGAGATCGCCGATGAGCCGAGCTTGAAGGCGGCCCTGCATCGCAGTGTTGACCCCGCGGTCACTCTCGAAATCGAACGTCAGCAGCGCGTACTCGCCGTGGCCCTCGCGAATGCCATCAACGTGTTCAACCCCGAGCGCGTCGTGCTCGGTGGTTTTCTCGCGACCCTGCTCGAGTGGGGGTACCCATCGCTGCCGCGCGAGATCGAAGCATCCACCGTTCCCGCAGCGTGGGAGGGCGTCAGCATCTATCCCGCAGCACTTGGGGAAGACCGTTTGCTCATTGGTGCTGCTGAGCTGGCCCTCGCCCCAGTGCTGCGGGATCCGATGCGGATCGCCGAGAGCTAAGAACGCCGCCCGCGGCGCTTGCTCAGCACGTCGAACGCGACGGCGAGAAGCAGCACGAGACCCTTGATCGCCTGCTGCCACGCGGCGTCGACCGACAAGATCGACAAGCCCATGTTGAGCACACCCATGATGAGTCCGCCGATGACGGCACCGATGACGGTGCCCACCCCGCCCGTGACCGCGGCGCCGCCAATGAAGACGGCGGCGATCGCGTCGAGCTCGAAGCTCTGACCGGCCGAGGCGACAGCGCCGCCGGCGCGGGCCGTCGTCACGACGCCCGCGAGACCGGCGAGCACGCCCATTGTCACGAAGATCATGAAGTTGACGCGTGCCGTGCGCACACCGCTCATCTGTGCCGCGAACAGGTTGCCACCCATGGCGTACACCTGACGGCCGAAGACCGTGCGCTCCAAGATGAAGCTGAAGGCGAGAATCAGCAGAGCGACAATCACGAGAATGATCGGCGTGCCGCGGTACGACGAGAGCTGCCACGTCAAGGCCAAGATGACGAAGACCGCGATGCCCGTCTTGATACCCATCGAGAGGGCGGGTTCGGTCACGAGGTCGAGTCGACGCTGCTTCTGACGAGCGCGAATCTGCATCGCGATGAGCGCCAGCGCGACGGCAACGCCCATGACGACCGTGAAGATGTCACGCGCGTCTCGACCGTCGCCGATCGTGCCCATGAGAGGCGGAATCCATCCGCCCCCAATGGCATTGAACTCGTCGGGCAAGGCGTTGATCGTGCCGCCCGTCAAGAAGACGAGCGTGAGGCCACGGAAGAGCAACATGCCGGCGAGCGTGACGATAAAGGCCGGGATGCCCACGAAGGCCACCCAGAACCCTTGCCACGCCCCGACCGCTGCCCCGACGCCGAGCGCCACAATGACGGCTGCCCACCAGGGCAGACCCCACTGCGTCATGGCGATCGCGGCAATGGCGCCGACCATGGCGACGATTGAGCCGACCGACAGGTCGATGTGCCCCGCGATGATCACGATCACCATGCCCACCGCGAGGATCAGCACGTAGGCGTTCTGTTGAATCAGGTTGTTGATGTTTCCGGGCAGTAGGAGTCGGCCATCCGTGAGCACTTGAAAGAGCACCACAATGACCGCGAAGGCGGCCAAGATGCCGTATTGCCGCATGTTGATCGGAATCGTTGGCAGCTTGAGCGAGGGTCGAACGGTGGTCATCGGGCTAGTCCTTTCCCGCGGTCATGTAGTGCATGAGGTTCTCTTGGTTGGCGTCGGCACGAGCGACTTCGCCCGTGATGCGGCCTTCGGAAATTGCGTAGATGCGATCAGACATGCCCAGAAGCTCGGGCAACTCTGAAGAAATGAGAATGATCGCTTTGCCCTGGGCGGCGAGCTCGTTGATGATCGTGTAGATCTCGTACTTCGCCCCCACGTCGATGCCGCGCGTGGGCTCGTCGAGAATGAGCACCTCGGGGCCCGAATAGACCCACTTGCTCAAGACGACCTTTTG
>JAAFHT010000089.1 GCA_013297625.1 Actinomycetota bacterium
CCACAGCATCCCACGACCACTCGCGCGACCGAGGGAATACCACGGGCGTGCCGAAAGTTGGGCGGGAAGACAGGTTGCAAGACGGGCCGTGGCGCGCGTTTGCGTTTCCCCTTCCCTTCCTGCAAACTATGCCCGCCGAACGCGGCTGACAAGTGTGAATGAGAAGTGGACTGGCATGGCTACGGACTACGACGCCCCCCGAAAGACGGACGAGGACACCGACTCGATCCAAGCTCTGCAGGAGCGCGTGCCCGACAAGCTCTCAGGCGTGGTCGACGTCGATGACGCCGACAACCCGGGTTTCGAGCTGGCGGGCCAAGACCTTGCCGATCTCGACCTCGATGTGGTCGTGTTGCCCGCTCAGGCCGATGAGTTCACATGCATTAGTTGCTTCTTGGTGAAGCACCGCTCGCAACTTGACCACGAAGAGAAGCTCGGTTCGGTCTGCCGGGAGTGCGCCAACTAGCTGGGCAATTTCGCCGACTTGGCGCCCGCCGCAATGGCGGCGGCGAGCGCTTCGGGCTTCCGTGTCGAGAGCAACCAATACGGCACGGGGTCGTCCGGGTCGATCAAGGTGACGCGGAGCACCGGCGCGATGTCGGGCCGCAGCACGAGGTGCGCTCGCGCATCGAGGCGCTGGCCGCGCTCGAGGCGGGCATCGTCGCCTCGGGCGACCTCCGTGTCTCCGACGAGCGACAGCGGCACTCGCGCAGCACCGGCGCGGAGCATCCCGTCGCTGACCGTGATGAGCGGTGCACTCGCCACGGCAACGCCCACGACCCCAAGGGCGAGCACCGTTCCGACGATGCCACCGAGCACGACGCTAATGGGTGCAAATGTCAGCAGACTCGCAGGAATGGCGAGGGCGGCGATGAGGCTGATCCACGGGGCTGGCCACAGACGCTCGCGATACGACTCCATGTGACCATTCGACCATGCATTAGCCTCGACGCGTGCCGCGAACAGTCGATGTGTTGATCACGGGAGAAACCGTTCCCGCCTATGCCCACCCGGGCGACGCCGGGGCAGACTTGCGCTCTGCCGAAGCCCTCGTCATCGAGCCGGGCAGGCGAGCCACGGTCGGTACCGGCACGGCGATTGCTCTGCCTGACGGCTACGCGGCTTTCGTGGTTCCGCGCAGTGGGCTTGCGGCACGACACGGCATCACGATCGTCAACGCCCCGGGCACGGTGGATGCTGGCTACCGCGGCGAGATCAAGGTCACGTTGCTGAATACCGACCACGCTGAGCCCTTCGCGATCGAGGTGGGTGACCGAATCGCGCAACTGATCGTGTGGCCTGTCGAGCGCGTGAACTTTGTTCCGGTCGAGTCTCTCCCTGGTTCACACCGTGGAGAGCGCGGGTTTGGCTCGACCGGCTACCGTGGGGAACCGACTGAAGGAGGCCCAGCGTGATTGATCCGTTCACCGGAGAAGAAATGCTGTCCGAAGACGCCAAGTCTGCACCGCACGACCGCGCCGAGAACGGCCCGCTTGACGAGAGCGAGGCCAACGCGGTTCGCCCCTATGTCGACCTCGGGGGGGTCAAGCTTGTGCCGCGCGAAGGCCTGCAATTGCGGCTTGAGATCGAAGAAGGTACGAAGCGTGTTGTTGCGGTGAGCATTGACCACTCCGGATCGACTCTGCAGGTGCAGCCGTTCGCCGCTCCCCGCACGAGTGGCCTGTGGAACGAAATTCGCGCGCAGATCATCGAGCAATTGCGAACGCAGGGCGCAGAAACGCAAGAACGCGACGGCGTCTTTGGTCGTGAAGTGGTTGCCAAGATTCCGGTCACCGGTGGAGACGCCGGGGCAACGCGCATCGCACGGTTCGTCGGAGTCGACGGCCCGCGATGGTTCTTGCGCGGCGTGATCGCCGGCCGCGGGGCCATTGAACCTGAGGCCGCTCAGGCAATCGATGACGTTTTCCGAAGCATCGTGGTGGTGCGCGGCACGACCCCGATGCCCCCGCGCGATCTCATTCCCCTGCAGGTTCCGCAGGGCGCACAGGCCGCCACGACCTCGGCGCCCGGCGCATGAGCGAAAACCTTGACAATCGCGCTGACGACACAGCGCGGCGAGAACCTCACGACGCGTCACCAGGAGATGCCTCAAGCACTGACGAGCTACGCGAGGCCTTTGCCGCGGCGGCCCGTCGGTCAGGGTTTGGTCGCGTCGCGCCGGGGGAGCGGCCCACTGCCCACGATCTCTGGGGCGCGGTCGGCGGAGTGCGCGGCCTCATCGAATCGTTGCTGCCGGGTTTCTTGTTCCTCGTCGTCTACACCATCACGTCCGAGGTCGTGCCGTCGGTGTTGATTCCCGTGGGCATCGCCGTGCTCTTCGTGCTCGTGCGCGCGGTCACGCGATCGCCGATTCTTCCGGCCGCCATTGGTCTCGTCGGCATCGCTTTGTCGGCGGGGCTTGCCCTCTGGTCGGGGCGTGCCGAAGAGAACTTCTTGCTCGGCTTTGTCATCAACGGTGTTTGGTTGGTCGCCCTGCTCATCAGCCTTGCGGTGCGGCGCCCTCTCATTGGCGTCATCACTGCTCTGCTGACGGGAGACCACGAGTGGAGAGCTGACAGTGCCAAGCGCACCGTGTTGACGGTCACCACGTGGCTGTGGGTCGCGCTCTTCACGCTCCGACTCGCCGTTCAGGTGCCGCTGTATGTGGCCGAGCAGGCCGCCGCGCTGGCGGCAACAAAGCTCGTCATGGGACTGCCGCTCTATGCCGCTGTGTTGTGGGTGACGTGGCTCATGATCCGTGCCGTGTATGCCCGCCGCGCGGCATAAGTGTTACGCTTTTTTATCTCGACATCAAGATAATTTCCGGCCGGTAGGCTGGTCGAGTCCGGCGCTGGATGACGGATGCGCCAGACCCGTCGCACAAGAGGAGTCACCGTGTCTGCAGTCAATAGCTTCGATTCCATCGACACCTTGTCAGTCGCCGGAAGCGACTATCAGGTCTTCCGCATCGACACGGTGCCGGGCTACGAGACCTTGCCGTTCAGCCTCAAGGTGCTGCTCGAAAACCTGCTCCGCACCGAAGACGGCGCCAACGTCACGGCCGAGCAGATTCGTGCTCTCGGCGCCTGGAAGCCCGATGCCGAGCCCGACACCGAGATTCAGTTCAGCCCGGCGCGTGTCGTCATGCAGGACTTCACGGGCGTGCCGTGCATCGTTGACCTCGCGACCATGCGCGAAGCGGTGGCCGAGCTCGGGGGAGACCCCAACAAGATCAACCCGCTCGCGCCGGCCGAGCTCGTCATCGACCACTCGGTGATCGCCGACCTCTTCGGCACGGCCGACGCCCTTGAGCGCAACGTCGAGATCGAGTACGAGCGCAACGGTGAGCGCTACCAGTTCTTGCGCTGGGGCCAGACGGCCTTCGACGACTTCAAGGTCGTGCCTCCCGGAACCGGCATCGTGCACCAGGTCAACATCGAGCACCTTGCCAAGGTCACCTACACGCGTGAGGTCGGCGGGGTGCTGCGCGCCTATCCCGACACGTGCGTGGGCACCGACTCGCACACGACGATGGTCAACGGCCTCGGCGTGCTTGGCTGGGGCGTCGGCGGAATTGAGGCCGAGGCCGCCATGCTCGGTCAGCCCGTCTCGATGCTCATTCCCAAGGTCGTGGGCTTTAAGCTCACCGGCGCCATTCCGACCGGTGTGACCGCAACCGACGTCGTGCTCACGATCACCGAGATGCTGCGCAAGCACGGCGTCGTCGGCAAGTTCGTTGAGTTCTACGGCGCGGGCGTAGCGGCGGTTCCCCTCGCCAACCGCGCCACGATCGGCAACATGAGCCCCGAGTTCGGCTCGACGGCGGCGATGTTCCCGATCGACGATGTCACGCTCGACTACTTGCGCCTCACGGGCCGCAGCGACGCTCAGGTGGCCCTCGTCGAGGCCTACAGCAAGCTCCAGTCGCTGTGGCACGACCCGGCCGTTGAACCGCGCTTCAGCGAGTACCTCGAGCTCGACCTTTCGACCGTCGTGCCCTCGATTGCCGGCCCCAAGCGCCCGCAAGACCGCATCGAGCTGTCGGTGGCGAAGTCGGCGTTCGAAGCGGCGTTGCCCGCCTACACGGCCACGGCATCCACGCCCGTTGATGTGACCGTCGCCGGCGAGCAGTTTGTGCTCGACAACGGTGCGGTGACGATCGCCGCGATCACCTCGTGCACCAACACCTCGAACCCCTCGGTGATGCTCGCGGCTGGTTTGCTCGCGCGCAACGCCGCCCAGAAGGGCCTCAAGGCCAAGCCGTGGGTCAAGACCACGCTCGCGCCCGGTTCGAAGGTCGTCACCGACTACTACGCAAAGGCTGGTCTCACCGACGACCTTGAGGCGCTCGGCTTCTACACCGTCGGCTACGGCTGCACGACGTGCATCGGTAACTCGGGCCCGCTCGCCGACGAGATTTCAGCGGCCATCAACGAGCACGACCTCGCGGTGACGGCGGTGCTCTCTGGCAACCGCAACTTCGAAGGCCGCATCAACCCCGACGTCAAGATGAACTACCTCGCGAGCCCGCCGCTCGTCATCGCGTACGCCCTTGCCGGCTCAATGAACTTCGATTTCGAGACGGATGCTCTCGGCACCGACCGCGACGGCAATTACGTCTACCTGCGCGACATTTGGCCCGACGCGGCCGAGGTGCAGGCGACGATCGACTCCTCGATCGACACGGGCATGTTCGACCACCAGTACGCCTCGGTGTTCGAGGGTGACGAGCGCTGGCGTTCGCTGCCGACGCCCGACGGCGCGACCTTCGAGTGGGACTCGGAGTCGACCTACGTGCGCAAGCCCCCGTACTTCGACGGCATGACGATCGAGACGACGCCCGTGAGCGACATCGTCGACGCGCGCGTGCTCGCCAAGCTCGGCGACTCGGTCACGACCGACCACATCAGCCCGGCTGGCTCGATCAAGGCCGACTCTCCGGCCGGTCAGTACCTCACGGCTCACGGCGTCGACCGCAAAGACTTCAACTCCTACGGCTCGCGTCGCGGTAATCACGAGGTCATGATTCGCGGAACCTTCGCGAACATCCGTCTCAAGAACCAGTTGCTCGACAATGTCGAGGGCGGCTTCACGCGTGACTTCACGCAGCCGGATGCTCCGCAGGCGTTCATCTACGACGCGAGCACCCGCTACCAGGCCGCGGGGGTTCCCCTCGTGATCTTTGCGGGCAAAGAATACGGTTCGGGCTCGAGCCGTGACTGGGCCGCCAAGGGCACGAGCCTGTTGGGCGTCTCGGCCGTCATTGCCGAGAGCTTCGAGCGCATTCACCGCTCGAACCTCATCGGCATGGGCGTGATCCCGCTGCAGTTCCCCGCCGGCGAAACGGCAGAGAGCCTCGGGCTCGATGGAACTGAAATCGTGTCGATCTCGGGCATCACGGCGCTCAACGAGGGGCGCACGCCCGGCACCGTTCGAGTGGTGGCAGAGCCGAGCGCGCACTCGCCCGCGGGCAAAGCAACCGTGACCTTCGACGCCGTCGTGCGCATTGACACCCCTGGTGAGGCTGACTATTACCGCAACGGCGGCATCCTGCAGTACGTGCTCCGGAGCCTCGTCTAGCGACTCAGCGAACCGTCAGCGAACGATCAGCAACATGCGTTCGCTGACGGGTGGCCTCTCGGGGTCGTTCGCATAGACTCGGTAAATGGCACTGCTCGACTCGATCCGCACCCCGCGCGACCTTGACCGACTCTCTGAGTCGCAAATGGTCGAACTCGCGGAGGAGATCCGCCGTTTCTTGGTCACCGAGGTGTCGAAGACCGGCGGCCACCTGGGCCCCAACCTCGGTGTCGTCGAACTGACGTTGGGCATCCACCGCGTCTTCGACTCGCCCCGCGACGCGATCGTGTGGGATACGGGCCACCAGTCGTACGTTCACAAGCTCGTCACCGGCCGCCAAGACTTCTCGTTGCTTCGGCAAAAGGGCGGCCTCGCTGGCTACCCGCAGCGCTCGGAGAGCGAACACGACATTGTCGAGAGCTCACACGCCTCGAGTTCGCTCAGCTGGGCCGACGGAATCTCGCGAGCCTTCGAAATGACGGGTCAAGACGACCGCCACGTCATCGCGGTGGTCGGTGATGGTGCCCTCACGGGTGGCATGACGTGGGAGGCGCTCAACAACATCAGCGACGACAACAGTCGCAATCTCGTCATCGTTGTCAATGACAATGGCCGGTCATATGCGCCCACCATCGGCGGCATGGCGCGCTTCTTGTCAACCGTGCGCACGCGGCGTTCGTACTACCGATTCCGTCGTGGCACCGAGCGCGCTTTCGGTGTTTTCGGCGCCCCCGGCCGTGCCGTTTACCGCGGTGTTCGCGGAGGCCTGCACGGATTCCTCTCGCGCTTCAGCAACAACGAGGCTCTGTATTCGAACCTCGACATCAAGTACATCGGCCCCATTGACGGCCACGATCTCAAAGATGTCGAGCGCGCTCTGCGGCAGGCGAAGGAGTACAGCGCGCCCGTCATCGTGCACGCGATCACCCAGAAGGGCAAGGGCTACCAACCTGCCCTCGCTGACGTGGCTGACCAGTTCCACGCCGTCGGACAGATCGACCCCGAAACGGGCGAGTCGATTGAAGCGGCCAGTCGTCCGTCGTGGACATCCGTTTTCGCCGACGAAATCGTCGCTCTCGCCGATAAAGACCGCCGCATCGTCGGAATCACGGCGGCCATGCTGCGGCCGACGGGTTTGCACAAGCTTGCTGAGAAGCACCCCGACCGCATTATCGACGTCGGTATTGCTGAGCAGCATGCCGTGGCATCGGCCGCGGGCCTCGCCTATGGCGGGATGCACCCCGTCGTCGCGGTCTACGCAACATTCATCAACCGCGCCTTTGACCAGGTGCTCATGGATGTCGCGCTCCACCAGGCCGGCGTCACCTTCGTTCTCGACCGCGCGGGTGTGACCGGCCCCGATGGCGCAAGTCACCACGGCATGTGGGACTTGTCGATATTGCAGGTTGTGCCGAACATCCGTTTGGCCGCTCCCCGTGATGCAACGCGACTGCGCGAAGAACTCGGCGAGGCTGTTGCGGT
>JAAFHT010000094.1 GCA_013297625.1 Actinomycetota bacterium
GCGCAAGGCCGTGCGAGCCTGCTCGACCTGGGCGGCAGTGCTGCCCTCCACGGCGGCCGCGAGGTAGCGGCGCAATTGCTCGGCGCTCGGCAGGGTGCGGAGCGGCTCGCGCAGCGCAGCGAGCTCGGCCGGCCGGCGCCGCAGAAAGTCGCCAAGGCCCTCACTCGCGCCGAGCACCACGATGAGGCGCGCCGCCCAGGCGGGGTCGGCGAGCACGGGGCGGAGGGCATCCGGATGCTGCTCCTGCAGCCGCACGAGCAGCCGCAGCGCCCGGTCAGGGTCGGCAGCCGCGCCGAAGGCCTCGAGGTGCTCCGCCCATTCGCCGAGCGCATCGCGAGCCGCGCCCAGCTCGGCAAAGCCGAGTCGGGCGAGTTCAGTCAGCGTCGACGGTTGTCGCGACATGGCGCGGGGGTCGGTGCCGCGCTAG
The DNA here is from genome assembly GCA_013297625.1 of Actinomycetota bacterium. Taxonomy (GTDB): domain Bacteria; phylum Actinomycetota; class Actinomycetes; order Actinomycetales; family Microbacteriaceae; genus Microcella. The sequence goes on from JAAFHT010000094.1 coordinate 428, forward strand.
AGAATCTCGAGATTGCTCTCGAGCTCGTAGGGCGTGACTTGCGCGCGATAGGCGGCCCACTCGCGACGCTTGTTGAGCAGCACGTAGTTGAACACCTGCTCGCCCAGGGTGTCGGCGACGAGCTCGCTGTCTTCCATGAGGCCCAGGGCACGGTCGAGGCTCGACGGCAGCGGTTTGTAGCCGAGGGCGCGGCGCTCAGACTCACTGAGCTCCCACACCGTGTTCTCGGCCTCGGGCGGCAACTCGTAGCCCTCTTCGATGCCCTTGAGACCCGCGGCCAGCAACAGCGAGAACGCGAGGTAGGGGTTGGCAGCCGAATCCATGCCGCGGTACTCCACGCGCGCGCTCTGGCCCTTGCCGGGCTTGTAGAGCGGCACGCGTACGAGCGCCGAGCGGTTGTTGTGGCCCCACGTGACGTAGCTCGGGGCTTCGTCACCTGTCCAGAGCCGCTTGTAGGAGTTCACGAACTGGTTCGTGATCGCCGTGATCTCGGGAGCGTGCGTCAGCAAGCCGGCGACGAACTGTCGGCCAATCTTCGAGAGCTGGTATTGACCCGAGGGGTCGAAGAACGCGTTCGTGTCGCCCTCGAAGAGCGAGAGGTGCGTGTGCATACCCGATCCGGGATGCGCGGCCATGGGCTTAGGCATGAACGTCGCGTAGACGCCCTGCTCGATGGCCACCTCTTTCACGACCGTGCGGAAGGTCATGATGTTGTCGGCCGTCGTGAGGGCGTCGGCGTAGCGCAAGTCGATCTCGTTCTGACCCGGGCCAGCTTCGTGGTGGCTGAACTCCACTGAGATGCCGAGATCTTCGAGCATGCGCACGGCACGACGGCGGAAGTCGTGAGCCGTGCCGCCGGGCACGTTGTCGAAGTAGCCGGCAGCATCCACGGGCTGAGGGCCCTTCGGGCCGACCTTGCTGCTCTTGAGCAGGTAGAACTCGATCTCGGGGTGCGTGTAGAACGTGAAGCCGCGGTCAGCGGCTTTCGCGAGCGTGCGCTTGAGCACGTGACGCGGGTCGGCCGCGGCGGGTTGACCGTCGGGCGTCGTGATGTCGCAGAACATGCGCGCGGTCGGGTCGACTTCGCCGCGCCACGGCAGAATCTGGAAGGTCGTGGGGTCGGGGTGCGCGAGCACGTCGGCCTCGTAGGCGCGAGAGAAGCCCTCAATGGCTGAGCCATCGAACCCCAAGCCCTCGGCGAACGCGCCCTCAACCTCGGCCGGGGCGACGGCGACCATCTTGAGCGTGCCGACGACGTCGGTAAACCAGAGGCGCACGAACTTGACCCCGCGTTCTTCGATCGTGCGAAGAACGAAGTCGCGCTGCTTGTCCATGCCACCCATTCCGGTGCTCACATCTCTCCCTCAAACGACGCGGAAAACCCACCATTAGGCTAACGGGTATGCCCCGCCTCCGCTTGGCCCTCGCCCAGTCGAACCCCATTGTCGGAGACCTGGTGGGCAATGCCGACCAGATCGTGGCCGCCGCGCACGCCGCCGCCGAGCAGGGAGCCGACCTGCTGGCCCTCGGTGAGATGGCGCTGACGGGCTATCCCATCGAAGACCTCGCTTCACGGCCGTCGTTTCTGGTCGATGCGAGCGCGGCCGTGACGGCACTCGCGGCGCGACTCGAGGCCGAAGGGCTCGGCCACCTGCCCGTCGTGGTGGGGCACCCTGATGGCCCGCATGAGCCGCGCCTTCTCGGCACCTCGAACGCCCCCACGGCCATCGCTCAAAACTGCGCGAGCGTGCTGCAGGGGGGCACGGTCGTCGCGCGCTACGCCAAGCACCACTTGCCCAACTACGGCGTGTTCGACGAATACCGCATCTTCATTCCGGGTGATGAGTTGCTCGTGCTGCGACTCAAGGGCGTCGACGTTGCGCTCATCATTTGCGAAGACCTGTGGCGCGATGGTGGGCCCGTCGGGCGCGTGCTCGAGTCTGACGCGGGCGTCTTGCTCGTCATCAACGCCTCGCCTTTCGAGCGCGACAAAGACGAAGTGCGCGTTCCCCTCGTGACGCGTCGTGCGACCGAGACGAGCACGGTCGTGGCCTACGTCAACATCGTCGGCGGGCAAGATGACCTCGTGTTCGACGGCGACTCGGTCGTCGTCAACGAGCGCGGCGAGATCATTGCTCGCGCCCCCCAGTTCGCTGAGCACCTTCTCGTGGTGGATGTGGATGCGGCCGCCGCCACCGACACCGAGCTACCGCCCGCGGTGCGGCGCGTCGAGCTCACCGGCGGAAGTGCGTCGAGCGAGCATCCCGTACCGACCGATATTGCCGAGTTGCCGGATGACCGCGAGCAACTGTGGAACGCGCTCGTCACCGGCACGCGTGACTATGTGCGCAAGAACGGCTTCCGCACCGTCATTCTCGGGCTCTCGGGCGGCATCGACTCGGCGGTGTGCGCGGCGATCGCCGCCGACGCGCTCGGCCCCGAGAACGTCTTCGGCGTCTCGATGCCCTCGCGCTACAGCTCAGACCATTCGCGCAGCGACGCCGACGACCTCGCCGACCGCATTGGCCTGAACTTCACGACCGAGGCGATCGCCGATCTCGTGGCTCCCGTCGAGACCCAGCTCGAGCTCGACGGCGTGGCCGCGGAGAATCTGCAGGCGCGCATCCGGGCGATCATTCTGATGGGGCTGTCAAACATGCACGGTCACCTCGTGCTGACGACGGGCAACAAGACCGAGCTTTCGGTGGGCTACTCGACGATTTACGGCGACTCGGTCGGTGGGTTCGCGCCGATCAAGGACGTGCCGAAGTTGCTTGTGTGGGAGCTCGCGCGCTGGCGCAACGAGCACGCCGAAAGTCGCGGCGAGACGCCGCCGATTCCCGAGAACTCGATCGCGAAGCCACCGAGTGCCGAATTGCGCCCCGGCCAGGTTGACCAAGACACCCTGCCGCCCTACGAGGTGCTCGACGCGATCCTCGACGCCTACGTGGGCCGCGAGCTCGGCCGCGACGATGTCGTCGCGCTCGGCTTCGCGGCTGAGACAGTCGACTTCGTGACCCGTCTCGTCGACCGGTCTGAATGGAAGCGCCGTCAAGGCGCGATCGGGCCGAAGATCTCGGGCATGGCGTTCGGGCGCGACCGGCGTCTGCCGATTACCTATAAGCCCACGAAGTAACCGCGGGCTAGGCTTGCCGCCATGGCTGAGGCACCGAAGCGCGTTCGCACCCGTCACTTTGCGCGGGCGAAAGAGCAGGGCATCAAGATCACCGGGCTCACGTCGTATGACGTGCTGACGGCGCAGATCTTCGACGAAGCCGGCATCGACTTCTTGCTCGTGGGCGACTCGGCGGGCAACACCGTGCTGGGCTACGACACGACTTTGCCCGTGACGATCGACGACCTCATCCCCCTCACGCGCGGCGTGGTCAGCGGAGTCAAGCGTGCGTTCGTCGTCGCTGACATGCCGTTCGGTTCGTATGAGACCGGGCCCGAAGAGGCTTTGCACACTGCGTTCCGGTTCATGAAAGAAACCGGAGCGCACGCCGTGAAGCTCGAAGGCGGGGTGCGGTCGGCCAAGCAGATTCGGCGCATCGTGTCGGCGGGCATCCCCGTGATGGCGCACATCGGGTTCACGCCGCAGAGCGAACACGGACTCGGCGGCCACGTCATTCAAGGGCGCGGCGAAGCGGCTGAGCAACTGCTCGCCGACGCGCACGCGGTCGAAGAGGCCGGGGCCTTCGCGGTCGTGCTCGAGATGATTCCCGCCGAGGTGGCGAAGCGCATCACTGCCGAGCTCACGATTCCGACCATCAGCGTCGGGGGTGGCCCCCACTGCGACGGCCAACTCGTCGTCTGGACCGACTGGGCGGGCCTCACGGCCGGGCGCATCCCGAAGTTCGTCAAGCAATACGCCAACCTTCGTCAGGTGCTGACGGATGCCGCGCTCGCCTTCAAGGCCGACGTCGAGTCAGGCGCCTACCCCGACGAGGCGCACAGCTACAGTGACGCGACGGCCGAACAAGCCCTGCAAGAGCGCGCGAACTAGCGCGGCGGCAGCTGGTCGGCGCCGCCGGATTCTTCGTCCTCCAGCTGTGCCGCCAGCTCGCGGTCGTAGAGAGTGCGCCCTTTGTAGACCCGCACGGCTATCAACACGAAGAACGTGTGCAGCGTTGCGCCGATCGCGATGAACATGATGAAGAACGGCTGAAAGTTGGTGGCTGCGCCGATCAGTCCCGACACCGGCAGAATGCCGCTCGCCACGGCATTCACGATCGAGCCCAGAAGACTAATGGGGCCCAGTTGGTACATCTGGTGGCCGAACCGGTCAGCCATCATGTTCTCGAAGTGATCGAGAAAACGTTCGATTACGCCTACTCCTCTTCGTCGGCCGCCCACGCGCGAGCACGCTCGCGCGCGATCTCGGGCGCCCGACGGGCGTCGGCCTCGGTCGCGTAGGGGCCGTCGCGGTCACTGCCGAGCGACTGAGGGCCGTATTCGACGTCACCGGTCTTGTGGTTGAACCACCACTGTTGCGTCTCTTCGTCGGCCATGGGCCGCTCCTCCCCCGAATCGAGGCACATGCGCGGCTCGATAGACTTGACCCTATGCCCCGCGACGCCACCGGTCACCTCGTTGCCGGGCGACTGTCAGCGCAGCGTGCGGTGCCGTCGAGCATCCCGCGCCCCGAATATGTGGGCAAGCCCGGGCCCACGCCGCACGTCGGCGGTGACGTCTACGACGCTGAAACGATCGAGCTCATTCGCCACAGCGGCCGCATCGCGGCACAAGCCGTCGAAGCCGTCGGGGCCGCGATTGCTCCAGGCGTCACGACCGACGAACTCGACCGCATCGCGCACGAATACTTGCTCGACCACGACGCGTACCCCTCGACGCTCGGCTATCGCGGCTACCCCAAGTCGTGCTGCACGAGCCTCAACGAGGTGATCTGCCACGGCATCCCCGACGACACCGTCATCGCCGAGGGCGACATCGTCAACATCGACATCACCGCCTTCGCAAACGGCGTGCACGGCGACCTCAACAAGACCTTCATTGCGGGAGAGGCGAGCGACGACGCCCGCCTCTTGGTTGAGCGCACGCAAGAGGCTCTCAACCGCGGCATCAAGGCCGTCGCGCCCGGTCGCGAGATCAACGTCATCGGCCGCGCGATCGAGGCCTACGCGCAGCGCTTTGGTTACGGCGTCGTGCGCGACTTCACCGGTCACGGCGTCGGGCGCTCGTTTCACTCCGGGCTCATCGTGCCGCACTACGACGCGGCACCCGACTACTCGACCGTGATGCAACCGGGCATGGTCTTCACGATCGAGCCCATGCTGACGCTCGGCGACATCGCGTGGGACCTGTGGGCCGACGACTGGACGGTCACGACGAAAGACAAGTCGCTCAGCGCCCAGTTCGAACACACGCTCGTCGTCACCGAGCGCGGCGCCGAGATTCTGACACTCCCCTAACTCCATGCACCGCACCGACAGGAGACCCGCATGACGCTCGCCATTGGCATCGACATCGGCGGCACCGGCATCAAGGGCGCTGTCATTGATCTGGATGCGGGCGACATCGTCGGCGACCGCATCAAGCACCCCACCCCCGAGGGCGGCGAGCCCGACGACATCATTGCGACCGTCGCGCAGCTCGTTGACGAACTCGGCACCGGTGTTGTCGATCACATCGGAGTCTGCTTCCCCGCCGTCGTGCGCAACGGCCGCACGATGTCGGCCGCCAACGTGAGCGAACGCTGGATTGGCCTGGATGCCGACACCGCGTTCGGCACAGCCCTCGGCCGCGACATCCACTTCGTCAATGACGCGGATGCGGCCGGGTATGCCGAAGCAATGTCAGGCGCCGCACGCGGGCAGCGCGGCCTCGTGATCATGACGACGCTCGGTACGGGGATCGGCAGCGCGCTCATCAACGACGGCGTGCTCATCGCGAACTCTGAGCTGGGGCACCTCATCGTCAACGGCCTCGACGCAGAAGACTGGGCGGCCAACTCGGCCCGCGAGCGTGAAGAGTTGAGCTTCGCCGAGTGGGCCGGGCGCTTGACCGAGTACTACCGCTACGTCGAAGCTTTGCTCTGGCCTGAGCTGTTCATCATCGGTGGCGGAATCTCGAAGCAACACGACGAGTTCGTGCCGCTCATCGACGTCCGCACGCCGATCGTTCCGGCCGAACTACGCAACAACGCCGGCATCATTGGTGCCGCCGCTTTAGCTCAGCGCTACTCACGCTGACAAGCGGCTAGCTGCGCTTGAACTGATTGACGAGCGGGCAGTCGAAGGGGTCGCGCGCCGACAAGCCGACGCGGTTCAAGTACTCGATGACGATGCCGTACGAGCGAAAGACGCCCGTCTCGGTGTACGAGATGCCCATCGACCGCGAGTATTCGCGCACGATCTCGCGAGCACGGCTGAGCGCGGGGCGGGGCATGTTTGGGAACAAGTGGTGC
>JAAFHT010000043.1 GCA_013297625.1 Actinomycetota bacterium
CCATGACGGCGAGGCCGACGACCCCGATGTTTGCGGTAGGCGTGGTGGACATAGCTTCCAGCCTAGAGCCGAACCAGCGGGCGCTGTGGCCTCCGGCCGCGTACCGTGGGCGCATGGTCCCGGTCACTCCCGCCGTCGTCGTTCTCATGGGTGTCTCGGGCGCGGGAAAGACTTCGGTGGGGCGCGCGGCGGCCGATATCGCGGGCGTGCGGTTCATCGATGCCGATGCACTGCATCCACCCGCGAACGTCGCCAAGATGGCGGCGGGCGAGCCCCTCGATGACGCTGATCGTGCACCGTGGCTCGACGCGGTCGCGACGGCGCTGGTGACGGATGCGCCATGCATTATGGCGTGCAGCGCCTTGCGCGCGGCCTACCGCGATCGCTTGCGGGCGGATGCTCCGCACGCCCACTTCGCCTTGCTCGACCTCGATCGGCTCACGCTCGAGAGTCGCCTCACCGAGCGTTCGGGCCACTTCATGCCCGCGGGTCTGCTCGACTCGCAACTCGCGACGCTCGAGCCCCCAACCGCGGCTGAGGGCGTGCTCGTGCTCGATGCCACTCGCCCGATCGACGAACTCGCTGCCGCCGTCGCGGCGCTGCTCGTGCCTCGGGTAGACTGAGCGACTGTACTTCGGCGAGGGAGCGATTTTTCGCTCCGTGATCGACGCGGTGGGCAAGGCATCCGGCTTTCCTCACGCGCTCGCGCGTTCGAGTTGACACCCAGACCGGGCCACGAGGCCCACCGATTCAAGGAGACATCAGCATGGCTGACGAGAACAAGCTCAGCGCCGGCAAGCGCACGTCGTTCGGCAAGGGCGCGGCTCGCAAGTTGCGCGCCGCCGGCCACATCCCCGCGGTCATCTACGGCCACGGTGGCGAACCGCAGCACGTCACGCTGCCCGCCCACGAGACCGCTCTGCTGCTGCGCAAGTCGAACGTGCTCGTCACGCTCGACATCGAGGGCACCCCTGAGCTCGTGCTCGTGAAAGACGTGCAGAAAGACCCGGTTCGCCAGATCATCGAGCACGTTGACCTCATCGTCGTGCGCAAGGGCGAGAAGGTCACGGTTGACATCTCGGTGCACGTCGAGGGCGACTCGTTCCCCGGAACGATCGTCGTGGTTGACCACAACACCCTCACGGTCGAGGCCGAGGCCACGCACATTCCGACCTCGCTGACCGTCTCGGTCGAGGGCCTGACCGACGGCACGCAGATTCACGCTGGTGACGTTGTTCTGCCCAAGGGCACCACGCTCGTCACTGACGCGGGCGCTCTTGTGCTCGCGATCACGACGCCCGCCGGTTCGAGCGCCGACGACGCCGCTGTTGAGGCGCTCGCCGCCGCATCGTCGGCCGCGTCGACCGCTGCTGCCGAGGCCGCAGCCGCCGAGTAGTCACGACGGGCGCTGGTCGCCCGCCAGATCGAGCGAAGGGGTCGCCCGTGGTCGGATTGTTCCGCCGCGATGCGGCCCCTTCGTCGTCTGCCGATGCCTGGTTGGTGGCCGGGCTTGGCAACCCGGGCCCGCAGTACGCGGGCAACCGGCACAACGTGGGCGCGATGGTCGTCGAGCTTCTTGCCGAGCGGCTGGGCGCGCGCTTCAGTCGTCACCGCACCACGACGATGCTCGCCGAGGCGCGACTGCGCCCGGGCGGCCCCAAGCTCGTGCTCGTGCGCCCTCTCAGCTACATGAACACCTCGGGTGGGCCCGTCTCGAGCGCGGCCGCGTACTTCGGTATTCCGCCCGAGCGCATCATCGTCGTGCATGACGACCTCGACCTGCCCTTCGAGACCATCAAGCTCAAGGCCGATGGTGGTCACGGCGGCCAAAACGGCGTACGCGACATCATCAAAGCCCTGGATACGCCCGACTTTGTGCGCGTCCGCGTCGGCATAGGCCGGCCTCCCGGGCGGCAAGACGCCGCTGACTACGTGCTGCGCGACTTTGCCGCGGCCGAGAAATCACGGCTGCCGTTCGTGCTCGACGACGCGATCGAAGCGATTGAGCTCATCGTCGAGCAAGGCTTGCTCGCCGCGCAGCAAAAGATGCACGCGCCTCGCGCCTAGCCTCGCCAGCCGCGCACCAACGCCTGCGAAACGTGCTGACGCGAGGCGCGCGCCCCGATTCGCGGCGTTCTGCAGACGTTCGTGCACGCGCATCCGCTCAGGCGACGCCGCGTACACTCGTGCGACGTGACTCTTGAGCGGTTAATTCCGGCGCTGACGCGCGCCCGCACGCTGCAGCACGCCCTCGAGAGCGCCGGTCGTTCCGCCGATTTCTCGGCCGTCGAGGGCCTGCGCGTTCCGTTGCTGGCCAGCATTCTGGATGCCCGCCCCGGCCCGCAGTGCCTCCTCGCCATTGCCTCGACGAGTCGTGAGGCCGAGGGCGTCATGCAGTCGCTCGCCGCCCTGACGCCCCACGCCGTCGTGCTCGACTTGCCGGCGTGGGAGACCCTTCCGCACGAGCGGTTGAGCCCGAGCGCTGAAACCGTGGGGCGCCGCATCCGCACGCTGCGCGCTCTGCGTGACTGGGACGCGGCGGGGGCCGAGAAGCCCGACCTCATCGTGGTCGCGTCGGTACGCGCTGCCCTGCAACCTCTCGTGCCGGGCTTGACCGAGGTCGAGCCCGTGGTGTTGCGCCGCGCGGCTCGTGGATACGACCTCGCTCGCGTGACCGAGAGGCTCATCGACCTCGCGTACAGCAGAGTCGACATGGTCACGCGGCGCGGCGAGTTCGCGGTGCGTGGCGGAATTCTCGACGTGTTTGCGGCCGTGGCTGAGCATCCCGTGCGCATCGAGTTTTTCGGCGACGAGGTCGAGCAAGTGCGCGAGTTCTCGGTCGCCGACCAGCGGTCACTGCCGACCGAGATCGACGTTGTCGAGCTTCCGCCGACGCGCGAACTGCTGCTGACCGAGAGTGTGAGACAGCGGGCGCGCGAAATGCAGCACGAGTTTCCGAGCCTGGCCGGGCTGCTCGCCAAGATCGGTGAGGGCATTCCGGTCGAGGGCATGGAGAGCCTCGCGCCCGCGCTCGTCGAGCGCCTGGTGCCGCTCACGCACTATTTGCCGGCGAGCGCGGCGATCGCCGTGCTGAGCCCCGAACGCGTAGCGAGCCGAGCCGTGAGCCTACTCGAGACCAACCGCGAGTTCTTGACCGCCGCCTGGCACGCCGCAACGGCGGGCGCCGAGTCGCCCATCGATCTCGACGCGGGCGACTTCGTGACGGTGAATGGCCTGCACGAGGCCGCGGGTGACCGCGACTGGTTCACCATCAGTGCGTTCGACGCCGACGACCCCGATGTCGTGCGTGTCGAGGCGGTCGAGCCTTCCGGTTTCTCGGGCCGCAGCGACGGAGCGGTCGACCACGTCGTCGACCGCGTGCGCGCGGGCTGGACGATGATCGTCGTCGCCGCGGGGCACGGCCTCGTCGAGCGCGCGGCCGATGTGCTCGCCGAGCACGAGGTCGCGGCGCGCATCGTCGATGAGCTGCCCGAGTCACTCGAGCCCGGCGTTGCCTACCTCGTGCAAGCCCAAGTCGAGCACGGCTTCGAGGTGCCCGAACTGAAGCTCGGGCTGCTGAGCGAGACCGAGTTTTACGGGCGGGCCGTTGGCTACGACTCGCGCCAGCCGAAGAAGCTCGCGAGCCGGCGCACCAACGTCGTCGACCCGCTGCAACTCAAGGCGGGCGACTTCGTCGTGCACGCCACGCACGGCATTGGCAAGTTTCTCGAGCTCGTGCAGCGCGAAGTCAGCACCGGTGGCCGCAACGCGGTCAAGAGCCAGCGCGAGTTTCTTCTCATCGAATACGCGCCGAGCAAGCGCGGCTACCCGGGTGACAAGCTGTACGTGCCGACCGATCAGCTCGACCTGCTGAGCCGCTATGTCGGCGGCGAAGCCCCGACTCTCAGCAAGATGGGCGGCAGCGACTGGGCAGCCGCCAAGGGCAAGGCTCGGCGTGCAGTGCGCGACATCGCGGTCGAACTCGTGAAGCTCTACTCGGCGCGCATGTCGAGCAAGGGCCACGCGTTCGACGCCGACACCCCGTGGCAGCGCGAACTCGAAGAGGCGTTTCCGTTTGTCGAAACCCCCGATCAGCTGACGACGATCGACGAGGTCAAGCGCGACATGGAGTCGCCGATTCCGATGGACCGTTTGCTCGCGGGCGACGTGGGCTATGGCAAGACCGAGGTTGCCGTGCGCGCCGCCTTCAAGGCCGTGCAGGGCGGCAAGCAAGTCGCCATGATCGTGCCAACCACACTGCTCGTGAAGCAACACCTCGAGACTTTCGCCGACCGCTACGCCGGGTTTCCGATTCACTTGCGCGCGCTCAGCCGCTTCCAGAGCGACAAGGAAGCGAAAGAGACCATCGAGGGCCTCGCGAGCGGCACGGTCGACGTCGTCATTGGCACGCACCGCATCTTGAGCCAGGGCATCGCGTTCAAAGACCTCGGGCTCGTCATCATCGACGAAGAGCAGCGGTTCGGTGTTGAGCACAAAGACGCTCTCAAGAAGCTCAAGACCAATGTCGATGAGCTCGCGATGTCGGCGACGCCGATTCCGCGCACGCTCGAAATGGCCGTGACGGGCATTCGCGAAATGTCGACGCTTGCGACGCCGCCCGAAGACCGCCACCCGATCTTGACCTTCGTGGGCCCCTACAGCGATAAGCAGGTCACGGCGGCGATTCACCGCGAGATGCTGCGCGAGGGGCAAGTGTTCTACGTGCACAATCGCGTCTCGAGCATCCAGCGCGTGGCGAGCCACTTGGCCGAGTTGGTTCCGGATGCGCGCATTGCCGTGGCCCACGGCCAAATGAGCGAGTCGCTGCTCGAGCAGGTCATGGTCGATTTCTGGGAGCGCAAGTTCGACGTGCTCGTCTCGACGACGATCATCGAGACGGGCCTCGACGTCGCCAACGCCAACACGCTCATCATCGACCGGGCCGACAAGTACGGCCTGTCGCAGCTGCACCAGCTGCGCGGGCGCGTGGGTCGTGGCCGAGAGCGCGCCTACGCCTACTTTCTCTACGACGAGCTCAAGCCCCTCACCGAGACGGCGCACGATCGCTTGCAGACCATTGCGGCCAATAGCGACCTCGGCGGCGGCATGCAGATCGCGTTGAAAGACCTGGAGATTCGCGGCGCGGGCAACCTGCTCGGTGCCGAGCAGGCCGGCCACATCGCGGGCGTCGGCTTCGACCTCTACTTGCGCATGATCGGCGAGGCCGTGAGCGTGTTCCGCGGCGACGCGATCGAAGAGCAAACCGAGCTGCGCCTCGAACTGCCGGTCGACGCGCACATTCCCGATGACTTCATCGCGAGCGAGCGGTTGCGCCTCGAGGCCTATCAAAAGCTCTCGACGGCGACCGCGCCCGTTTCTGATGACGCGGCTCTGGATGCCGTGCTCGACGAACTCGCCGACCGCTACGGCGATCCGCCCGCGCCGGTGCTCACGCTGCTGCAGGTGTCGCGCTTGCGCCGCCAAGCCCAAAAGCTCGGATTGAGCGACGTTGTCGTCATGGGCACGAATCTGCGGCTCGTGGGCCTCGACTTGCCCGACTCGCGGCAATTGCGCCTCCAGCGCATGTACCCGGGCTCGAAGTGGTTCGGGCAGCAGCGGGTCGCGACGGTGCCCCTGCCGAAGGAAGCCAGCGACGACGACCTCGTCGCCTGGGTCGGCCAGGTGCTGACGAACCTCTACGCCTCAGAGTCGGTCGCCGCGCCGCCCACCGCCTAGTCGCGCCCCCTCGACGCGGGTGCCCTGCCTCCGCGCAGCGCCGTGCCGTCGCGGAGCGCCGTGCCGTCGCGCAGCGCCGACGCCGCGATCCGTGCCTACGCGTCGCGTCGACGCCGCAATCCGACGCCGAGATCCACCACTGCTTCTGGCCAGGTCGTCGCGCCCCGGCAGCATCGCGGTCGCGACGCTCCTGAATCGTAGGAAGTCTCGCCGACTTTGCTCGTTTTTTTCCTACGATTCGGGAGTGTTCTGAGGGTGTCTGGCCCCGGGCGACGACTCTTGAAGCAATGATTCTCGCAGCGGTGGCTCGTGAGACCGTGCCGAGCAGAGCTGGCTACGAGGTGGGGAGTTCGCCGTCGGGTGTTTCCGGCTCGGGGGAGAGCGTCGGGGCCGCGACCGCGAGCGCCTTCGGAAACCGCACGGAGCCGGGCACTGTGTGCACGCGATACACCGCGACCGGAATGACGACGAGCGTGCGCAGGTCGAACAGCGCGTGCACGAGCATCGCGAGCACGATGCTGCCGCTCGCTACGTACAGCACCGTGAAGAGCAGCCCGACAACACTCGTTGCGAGCACGCCCACCCAGCCCTGGTAGGCGTGCAGAGCCCCAAACACGAGCGCCGCGAGCAGAAACGCGCTCACGGGCTCACCCGTCACGACCACGAGCAGGGCCGGCAACGCGAGGCGAAAGAGCAACTCTTCGACGATGCCCGCATTGACCGAGAGGGCAGCTCCCCAGCCGAGTTCGGGGCGGTTGCGCGGCAAGAGCGCCGCGATATCGCCGAGCATGATGACGCCACCCTCGCGGCGGGCGCTCCGCACGCCGAGCCACGTCAGCAGCACGAGGCCGAGGCCGGCACCGATGAGCAGAGCGATTCCGAGGCCGCCAGCGAGAGCATCCCGCAGCCACGCGATCGGCGGCACGGCTTGGGCGGCGCTCAGCAGGGGCGCCACGACGGGCCACGTCAGCACCAGCACGATCGCCGCCGACCCGCCAAACAGCAGCGCCGACTCGATCAGCCAGCGCCGCATCATCGCTTGCCGCCGCGCCGTCGAACGGTAGCGGCGAAAGCGCGCGAACTCGCGGCGGTCTTTGCGCACTGCCCGCACGACGAAAAGCGTGAGCAACCCGATGGCGAGAAGGGCGGCGGCGAGGCGTGGCATCCAGCCGAGTTCCGGGAGCATGGGGTTATGGTCGCAGACGTGACCTCGACTGCCGCTGTTGGCCTGCGCTCAGAGCGTGGCCCCATTCTGCTCGCGATCATGGTCACGACCGGCCTCGTGGCCATCGATGCCACGATTCTCGCGACGGCCGTGCCGACCCTCGTGGCCGAGCTGGGCTCGTTCGAGTTGTTCCCGTGGTTGTTCTCGATCTACCTGCTCGCGCAAGCCGTCTCGACGCCGCTCTTCGCGAAGTTCAGCGACATGATCGGCCGCAAACCGATCATCCTGATTGGTATCGGGCTGTTCCTCATTGGCTCGATCTTGTGCGGCCTCGCCTGGAGCATGACCGCCCTCATCGCCTTCCGCGCCGTGCAGGGAATCGGGGCCGGCGCGATCGGACCCATGGCCATCACGATCGCGGGCGACATCTACTCGCTCGAAGAGCGCGCGAAGGTGCAGGGCTACATCGCGAGCGTGTGGGCGGCATCGGCCGTCGTTGGCCCGACGCTCGGCGGCCTGTTCGCTGAGCTCGACGCCTGGCGGTGGATCTTCTTCATCAACATTCCGCTGTGCCTGTTGGCGGGGTGGATGCTCATCCGCTCACTGCACGAAACCGTCGAGCACCGGCCGCACAAGGTCGACGTGCTCGGCGCACTCTTACTCACCGGCTCGCTCGGCTTGCTCCTCGTCGGGGTGCTGCAGGGCGGCGTGAGTTGGCCGTGGCTGTCATGGCAGAGTGCCGTGGCATTCGGACTTGGCGGCGCTCTGTTGCTCGCCTTCGTGCTCGCCGAGCGCCGCGCGGCCGAGCCGATTCTGCCCGGCTGGGTGTTCTCGCGCCGCCTATTGCTCACGACCACACTCGTCTCCGTTGGGGTGGGAGCGATTCTCATCGGGCTCGCCTCGTATGTGCCGGTCGCCCTCGAAGCTGCGCTCGGCGTCTCGCCGCTCGTCGCGGGTCTTGCGCTCGCGGCCCTCACGATCGGGTGGCCCACCTCCGCGGCGCTCTCGGGTCGCCTGTATCTCTCGCTCGGCTTCAGGGTCACGGTGCTCATCGGTATGGTGCTCGTGCTCGCCGGCACGGGGTTGCTCGCGGCGTTTGCCGCGACGCCCTCGGTCGCGATTGCCGCAATCGCGTGTTTCGTCACGGGCCTCGGTCTGGGGCTCGTCGCGACTCCGTCTCTCATCGCCGCGCAAGCGAGCGTCGAGTGGAACGAGCGAGGCGTCGTGACGGGCACCAACCTGTTCGCGCGGGCCGTGGGGCAGGCCGTGGCGGTCGCCATCTTCGGGGCACTCGCCAACACGATTTACCGCGCGGCGGGCGGAATGGGCGGGCTTGAGGGCACGGTGGATCCCGTGGCGATCATCCCCGCATCGCAAGCGGTCTTCGTGGGCGCGTTGCTGTGCGCCGTCGTCACCGCCGTGCTCGCGACCGCAATGCCCGACGACCGACGCTCGCGCCGGGCCATGATGGAGTCATGACCGAGCCAACCGCCGCGCTTCCTGCAGCCCAGCCGCACCCGCAGCTCGACCAGCTCATCGCCGTGCTCGCCTACTTGCGCGCGCCCGGTGGCTGCGCGTGGGATGCCGAGCAGACGCACGAGAGCCTCACGCGATACCTCGTTGAAGAAGCACACGAGCTCATCGACGCGATCGAGCAGGGCACGCCCGACGACGTGCTCGAAGAACTCGGCGACGTGCTCTACCAAGTGCTCTTTCACGCCGACATAGCCGCAGCGCGCAGCGAGAAATCGTTCACGATTGAGGATGTCGCGGCGCGGTCAACCGCGAAAATGGTGGGTCGACACCCGCACGTCTTTGGCACCGTGGTTGCCGATACGGCCGACGCCGTCGCCGCCAACTGGGAAACCTGGAAGCGGCAAGAGAAGCCCGCGCGCACTTCGGTGCTCGACGGCGTTGCCGCGGGACTGCCCGCACTGCAGCGCGCCGACAAGCTGCTCGGCAAGGCCGAAGGGCTCGGTGTGGCGATACCGACTCCCGGTGACGAGCCCGTGGCCGATGAAGCCGCGCTCGGGCAGCAGTTGCTCGCGCTCGTCGCGCAGGCGCGCGCCGCGGGGCTCGACACCGAGCGCGCGATGCGGGGGGCGTTGCGGGGGCTAGAGCAGAGCATCCGCGATGCCGAATCGCACAATGCTCAGCCCGCTCTGTGACCACAACTGCTTGACTGACTCTCATGAGCGCTTCAGCGGTGATCGAAGTCGAAGGCGTCGCACGATCGTTTGGTGACGTGCAGGCCGTGCGTGACGCGAGCTTCACGGTCAATGCCGGGTCGGTGACGGCCCTCATCGGGCCCAACGGCTCGGGCAAGACCACGCTCATGCTCATGCTCGCGACACTGCTTCGGCCCGACGCCGGCACGATTCGCATCGCCGGTCACGACCCGGTTGCTGACCCGCGTGCCGTGCGCACTGCCATGGGGTGGATGCCCGACGTCTTGGGCTCGTGGGGCACCATCAGTGTGCGCCGCACCCTCGAGATCACCGGCCGCTTGTACGAGCGCACCCCCGTGCAGGCGCGCGAGCGGGCGCAGCAGCTCATCGACCTCGTCGGCCTTGTCGAACTTGCCGAGCAGCCGACCCGCGTGTTGAGCCGCGGCCAGAAGCAACGCTTGAGCCTCGCGCGGGCGCTCGTGCACGAGCCGAGCGTGCTCTTGCTTGACGAACCCGCATCGGGCCTCGACCCGGCCGCGCGAGTCGAACTGCGCACGCTCGTGCGTCGCCTCGCGAGTGAGGGCGTTGCGATTCTCGTTTCGAGCCACGTGCTCGCCGAACTCGACGAGATGGCCGATTCCGCTGTGTACCTCGAGCGCGGTGTGACGGCCTCTGATGAGCGCATTGAGGCGAGCCGTGCCCAATCTCGTGACTGGCGCATTCGTGCCGTCGACCCGGCGGCGCTCGCCGCAGCGCTGAAAAAGCTGCGCATCGCGGCCTCACCGCCCGACCATCTCGGCACCGCGGTCTCGGTCGCGGGCGAAGTCGAGGCTGCGCAGTTGCTCGCGAAGCTCGTTGGCGCGGGCGTCGCGATCAGCGCGTTCGGCCCGGCGGTCGGCGACTTCGAACACACCTTCCTCGATCTCTCGCGCACCACGACCGAGGGAGGCCCCCGATGACCCGCTACTTCGACACCCTCGGCACGATCGTTCAGCTCGAACTGCGGCAGCGCATCCGCTCGGTCGCGTGGCTCGTTCTCGTCAGCGTGGTCTTCGTGCTCGTCGGCATCGTCACGGCCCTGCTGTGGTTCTCGATCACGGCGTTCGGCGGAGACGTCTCCGATAGCGCGGGCGTGTATTCGACCATCATCTTCTTCGTGTTGCTCGTCGGCACGCTCGTCACCCCCGCCATTAGCGGCGCGGCCATCAACGGCGACCGTGATGCCGGAACCCTCGCGACGACGCAAGTCACGCTCGCGAGCGCCAACCAGATCGTGCTCGGCAAGTTTCTCGCCGCCTGGACGGTCGCGCTGACCTTCCTAGTGGCCTCGCTGCCGGCACTGCTGTTCACGCTCATCGCTGGGGGAGTGCCGGGCGACACCCTGGCCGCCTCGCTCGGGGTGCTCGTTCTCGAGCTGGGCGTCGTCGCCGCCATCGGTGTCGGCCTCTCGGGGCTCATCACGCGGCCGCTGTTCTCGGTCGTCACGACCTACCTTGTCGTCGCGGCGCTCAGCATTGGCACGCTCATCGCGTTCACCCTCGGGGGACTCGCGTTCCAGTCACAGCAGACGCAGACCATCATCGGCATCGACTACTCCGTCGGCGGCGAGTTTGACCCCAACACCGGGCTCCCCGAAGAGATTGTGTGTCTCGAGCCGGTGACCTACACCAACACCCTTCCGCGTTTCGATCTGGTCTGGGGCATTCTCGCGGCCAACCCCTACATCGTGTTGGCGGATGCTGCGCCGACGTCATTTGACGCGAACGGGTTCCCTCAAGATCTCTTTGGCACGATCGCCCTGGGGGTGCGGTCGGCGCAATCGGCGCCGGAGTTCGAATCGGTGTTGGACGAGTGTGCGGCGGCGAAGGAGGGCGACATCAATTTGGGATACTTCTCTGAGACGCCGCGCGAGATCTTCGACCGCACGGTGCCGAGCTGGTTCGTCGGCTTCCTCATTCACCTCGTGCTCGCGGCGGCGGCGCTCACCGGAGCCATCGCGCGAACGCGCACGCCCGCCGGTGCACTGCCCACGGGCAGTCGCGTCGCCTAACCGGGGGCACGCTGCCCGACCGATGGGGCGAGCCGGCGCGTGACAGAATCGAGGTCATGGCCTCAGCTGTGACGCCCCCGCGGGGGATGCGCGACATCCTCCCCGCCGAGAAGGTCACGCGCGAGCGCGTGCTCGCCCGCATCCGCTCGGTGTACCGCGCACACGGGTTCGACGAGATCGAGACCCCGGTCGTCGAAGACGCTGCCCGACTGTTCTCGGGCCTCGGCGGCGACAACGAGAAACTCGCCTACGCGGTCATGAAGCGCGGCCTGACGACGGATGACCTCCGCGAGGCCATGACCCCCCTCGACCTCGCCGACCTCGGGCTGCGGTTCGACCTCACGGTGCCCCTCGCTCGCTTCTACGCGAGCAACCGCGGGCAGTTGCCGAGCGTGTTTCGCGCGATCCAAGTGGCACCCGTGTGGCGCGCGGAGCGCCCGCAAAAGGGCCGATACCGCCAGTTTGTTCAGTGCGATATCGACATCATCGGCGAGCCGGGCATCGTCGCCGAAGTCGAGCTCATCACTGCCACGACAGCGGCGCTCGACGCGCTCGGGGTGCCGGGGTGCAGCATCCGTCTCAACGATCGTCGACTGCTGACCGAGTGGCTGCAGTCGTACGGGGTCGCCGAATCGCTGGGGCCCGCGGCGCTCATCACGCTCGACAAGCTCGACAAGATCGGGCTCGACGCTGTCATCGCCGAGCTCGACTCCTTGGGCATCGCTGACCCCGCCGCGATGCTCACGTGGATCGACCTTTCGGCCACGGCCGACAGCTCGTGGGCGATGCTTGAGAACTCGGCCTTCGCGGGCACCGAGGCCGCTCGCGACCTGCTCGCCATCCGCGAGGCCGTCGGCGGCGTGACCCTGCAGTTCGACCCGCTGCTCGTTCGGGGCATGGGCTACTACACGGGCCCCATCTTCGAGGTCGCGCACCCCGACCTGGGCTACTCACTCGGCGGCGGCGGACGCTACGACGGCATGATCGGCCGCTTCTTGGGCGCCGACGTGCCTGCCACGGGCTTCTCGCTCGGCTTCGAGCGCCTCATCGACCTCGTCGACCTCGGTGCCGACGATGACTCGAGCGCCTCAGCGCTCATTTACGACGCGGATGCTGCGCTCACGACCGTCATGGCCCTCCAGTCGCAGCTCGTCAGCGAGGGAGCCCGCGTGCGCCTCGTCAAGCGCCCCAAGAACCTGAAGGCGGCTCTCGAGCAGTTGACCGGCGAGGGCTTCACACGCTTCGCGACGGTCAGCGCGAGCAGTCAGGCGGACGCCACGACGCTCGACTGGCGTAGGCTCGAACCCGCTTCCTAATCACCCCCTGAAGCCGACAGACCACCACCGAAGGAGACACTCCCATGGCTGCAATCGAGGCCGTTGGCGCCCGCGAGATTCTTGACTCGCGCGGCAACCCGACCGTTGAGGTGGAGGTGCTGCTCGACGACGGAACCGTCTCGCGCGCCGCCGTTCCCTCGGGCGCATCGACCGGAGCATTCGAGGCCTACGAACTGCGCGACGACGACAAGAAGCGCTACCTCGGCAAAGGCGTGCTCAAGGCCGTTGACGCGGTGCTCGACGTGCTCGGCCCGGCCATCGAAGACATGGACGCAAGCGACCAGCGCCTCATCGACGCTGAGCTCAAGGCCGCCGATGGCACCGACAACAAGTCGAAGCTCGGCGCCAACGCCATTCTCGGCGTCTCGCTCGCCGTCGCGAAGGCCGCGGCCGACTCGGCCGACCTCCCGCTCTTCCGCTACCTCGGCGGCCCGAACGCCCACGTGCTTCCGGTGCCGATGATGAACGTCATCAACGGTGGCGCTCACGCCGACACGGGCGTCGACATTCAAGAGTTCATGATCCTTCCGATCGGCGCCGAGTCGTACAGCGAGGGCCTGCGCTGGGGCGTCGAGACGTACCACGCCCTCAAGGGCGAGCTCAAGGCCGGCGGCTTTGCCACGGGCCTCGGCGACGAGGGTGGCTTCGCGCCTGACCTCGCGAGCTCGAAAGCTGCTCTTGACTTCCTCATGGCCGCCATCGAGAAGGTCGGCTTCACGCCCGGCAAAGACATTGCGCTCGGCCTTGACGTTGCCGCGACCGAGTTCTTCTCGAACGGTGTGTACCGCTTCGAAGGCGCCGACCACACGGCCGAGTCGATGGCCGCGTTCTACGCCGACATCGTTGCCTCGTACCCGCTCGTGACGATCGAAGACCCGCTGTCAGAAGACGACTGGGAGGGTTGGGCAGCCCTGACCGCCCAGCTCGGCTCGAAGGTACAGCTCGTGGGCGACGACCTCTTCGTCACCAACCCCACGCGTCTGGCTGACGGCATCAAGCGCGGCACGGCCAACTCACTGCTCGTGAAGGTCAACCAGATCGGCACGCTCACCGAGACGCTCGACGCCGTGTCGCTCGCGCAGCGCAGCGGCTACACCGCGATTCTGTCGCACCGCTCGGGCGAGACCGAAGACACCACGATCGCCGACCTCGCCGTCGCGACCAACTGCGGCCAGATCAAGACCGGTGCGCCTGCCCGTAGCGAGCGCGTCGCGAAGTACAACCAGTTGCTGCGCATCGAAGAAGAGCTGGGCGACGCCGCGGTCTACGCATCACGCGGGGCCTTTCCCCGCTTCACCGCGTAGCCGCACCTGATTCACCCGCACCCGCCGGCCCTTTCGAGGGCTCGGCGGGTGCGGCCGTTAAGCTGAAGCCATGGCTCGTCAATCGCGCACCGTGCCCGTGGCACTGCCGGCTGACGCGCCCGCGTCGACGCCGTGGTTTCGCAATCTGCAGATTTCGGGCTTCACGGTCACCGTTCTTTTGCTTATCGTGGGCGCCCTCATCGTGCTTGCGCCGTCGTTGCGCATTCTCGTCGAGCAGCAGCAAGAGATCGCGGAACTCGAGCGCAGCGTTGCCGAGCAACAAGCTGTCGTCGAAGGATTGCAGACCGACATCGACCGCTGGCAAGATCCGGCGTACATCGAGGCTCAAGCACGCGATCTGTTTTTCGTTTACCCCGGCGACATCACCTACCTCGTTGTCGACGACGGCATGACGATCGACGACACCGACACCGCGGTCAGCACCGAGATTCAGACGACTCGCATTGACTGGACCCGGGCGTTGCTCTCGTCGATCGTCACGGCGGGGCTCACCGACTTGCCCGCCGACCAATTGGTGTCGCCCGAGTTCGAGGGTGTCGAGTGAGCCGCCCGCCCTTTGCGGCGTTTAGCGATCGTGACGTCGAGATCGTGAGCGCCCAGCTCGGTCGCGAGGCGCGCGACGTCATTGGTATCGCGGCGCGCTGCGTGTGCGGCGCGCCCACCGTTGTCGCGACAAAGCCACGACTCTCCAACGGCACCCCGTTTCCGACGCTGTACTACTTGACGCATCCCGCCGCGACGATCGCGGCCTCGCACCTCGAGGCCAACGGTCGCATGGCCGAGCTCGCGGCCGAGCTTGAGGCCGAGCCCGAGATCGCGGAGCAGTACCGCGCCGCTCACGAGGCCTACCTGGCCGACCGCGCGAGCATCCTCATGGTCGATGAGATTGAGGGCTACTCGGCGGGCGGCATGCCCACGCGCGTCAAGTGCTTGCACGCGCTCATCGGCCACAGCCTCGCCGCCGGCCCGGGGGTCAACCCCATTGGCGACCAAGCACTCGCCGAGTGCGGCTGGAGCCCCGAGGTGTGCGCGTGCGCGCCCGACCAGCGCGGCGCGTAGCTCGACCACTCGCCACCGCGCTCGTCGCGGCGGCGCTCCTCACGCTGGGGCTTGCCCCCGTCGTGTCGCCGGTTCACGCCCCCGCCGCGAGTGCCGACGCCGTGCGCGACCGCCAGTACTGGCTCGATGACTACGGCATTCGTGAGGCGTGGCAGGTCACGCGCGGCGAGGGCGTCGTCATCGCCATTCTCGATTCGGGGGTGGATGCTGGCCACCCCGATCTCGTCGGCGCCGTCATCGGCGGCCACGACGTGTCAGGTCGCGGCAGCTCAACCGGCACGCAACCGCTCGGGCCGCAAGGCATCACGCACGCGACGATGGTCGCGTCTCTCGCCGCTGGGCGCGGCAGCGGGCCCACTTCGGGCGTGATCGGCGTTGCGCCGGCGGCGTCGATTCTGAGCGTCTCGCTCGCCTTCGGGGCGAATGAACGCGATGGCGACGCTCAAGTGGCCGAGGGAATCATCTGGGCCGTCGACAACGGCGCCGACATCATCTCGCTCTCGCTCACACGCAATCAGATTGACTGGCCCGAGTCGTGGGATGACGCCTTTCTGCACGCTGAAGAGAACGACGTGGTCGTGATTGCGGCGGCCGGCAATCGCGGCAACGGCACCGAGCAAGTGTCGGCGCCCGCCACGATTCCGGGCGTACTGACGGTTGGTGGCGTCACGCGTTCTGGAATTGCCAGTGACAACGCCTCCTCGCAAGGAATCACGATCGGCGTCATGGCGCCGAGCGAGAACCTCGTGGGCGCGGTGCCCGGGGGCGGCCACGCCTCGTGGCAGGGAACCAGCGGGGCGACGCCGATTGTGGCGGGCATTGCCGCGCTCGTGCGTGCCGCGCATCCTGAGCTCGATGCGGGCGGCGTCATCAACCGCATCATCAGCACAGCCCAGCCGGTGAGCTCGACGGTTCCCGACCCCACCTATGGCTTTGGGCTCGTCGATGCGGCGGCAGCCGTTGGCGCCGACGTGTCGGCCGTGGACGAGAACCCTCTCGGCTCGATCGCCGAGTGGATCACGCTGCATCGGCGCGCTGACGGGCCCGACGTGGTCTCGACCCTGCCCGCGGCGCGCTTTGCCCTCGGGCGCGAGCCGAGCTCAACGGCGTTCGGGATGCTCGGCTCGAGTCTCGCCGCGCTCGGCCCGGGCATCCCGGCCCTCGTCATCATCGGCTCGACGCTCGGAGCGCTCGTCACTCTCGCGGCCGGGGGAGTGCTGCGGTTCGTCACGCGCACGCGTTCGGAGTAGATTATGCGCGACCCCTCTACCACCTAGGAGTGCTTTTCCCGTGCCCAGAATCCTCATCGTCGGTGGCGGCTACGCCGGCTTCTACACCGCTCTGAAGCTCGAAAAGCACCTTCGGCGCGGTGAGGCCGAGGTCGTCATGGTCGACCCGCTGCCCTACATGACCTACCAGCCGTTCTTGCCCGAGGTTGCGGCCGGCTCGATCGAGCCCCGTCACTCGGTCGTGTCGCACCGTCGCCACCTCAAGCGCACCACCGTCGTCACCGCCAAGGTCACGGGCATCAACCACGCCGCCAAGACCGCGACCATCACGCCCGAGGTGGGCGAGCCCTACGAGCTCGACTACGACCACATCGTCATGACGGCCGGCTCGGTGTCGCGCACGTTCCCGATTCCGGGTGTGGCCGACGTCGCCATCGGCATGAAGTCGATCGAAGAGGCCGTTGCCGTGCGCGATCGCCTCATCGACAACTTCTACCGCGCAGCGCTGCTGCCCGCGGGCCCCGAGCGTGATCGCTTGCTCACGGTCGTCGTCGTCGGTGGTGGCTTCGCCGGCATCGAGACTTTTGCCGAACTGCGCAGTCTCGCGAGCGCCCTGCTCAAGGAATACCCGGGCCTCTCGATCGACGACACTCGCTTTCACCTCATCGAGGCCATGGGCCGCATCATGCCCGAGGTGTCGCTCAAGACCAGCCACTGGGTGCTCAAGAACCTCGCCCAGCGCGCCGCGACCGTGCACCTCGACACGCAGCTCACGAGCGCCGTCGGCGGCGTCATCGAGCTGTCGACCGGCGAGAGCTTCGAGAGCGACCTCATCATCTGGACGGCTGGCGTCATGGCCAACCCGGTCGTGCGCGGCACCGACCTTCCCGTCGAAGAGCGTGGGCGTCTGCGCGCTCAGGCCGAGTTGCGCATCGTCGACGAGAACGGCGCCGTCGTTGAGGGCGCCTGGGCCGCCGGCGACGTTGCCGCGGTGCCCGACCTCACGGGTGGTGGCGTGGGCGGCTTCTGCGTGCCCAACGCGCAGCACGCCGTGCGTCAGGGCAAGGTGCTCGCCAAGAACCTCACGGCAGCCCTTCGTGGCGAAGAGCCCCAGAAGTACGTGCACAAGAACCTCGGCGCAGTCGCGGGTCTCGGTGTGGGCTACGGCGTCTTCCAGTCGGGCAACATCGCCTTCAAGGGCCTCATCGCCTGGTTCATGCACCGCGGCTACCACGGCCTCGCGATTCCCATGTGGGAGCGCAAACTGCGCGTCGTCGGCGGCTGGGTCGGCCACTTCTTCCTCGGTCGCGACAACGTCAGCCTCTCGGCTCGCGAAAAGCCCCAGGCCTACTTCCAAGAGTTCGCCTCGCGCCCCAAGGCGTAGTTCACTCCGTCGACACCCCGGTTGCCTCGCGCGGCCGGGGTGTCGCTGTGTGTCGCGGCACCGCTCGGCGCTTCGCTCGGTTCGGGATGCTCGCCGTGCCCCGCGACCGCGGCACAGCATCCCGCAGCCGTCGTAGGCTGGCCGCAACGCCCCGGTAGCCCAATGGCAGAGGCAGGCGACTTAAAATCGCCACAGTGTGGGTTCGACCCCCACCCGGGGTACCAAGGTGCGCGCGCGTCGCGATGCGCCGCGGGGTTCGACCCCCACCCGGGGTATTGACCTTCGCACGCGCGGCGCTGGCCAATCTCTCAGCACACCCACTGTCGGGGCGTGCGGGGCGGCTCTATGCTGTCGGTCATGGAATTCTTGGTCATCATTGGCGTTCTCGTTCTGCTCGTGGTCGTCGCGGGTATCTACCTGTGGTCCACGTACAACTCGCTCGTCACGCTCAACGTTCGCGTTGACGAGGCATGGAGCGACATCACCGTGCAGCTCAAGCGCCGCGCCGACCTCATCCCCAACCTCATCGAGGCCGTGAAGGGTTACGCCGCGCACGAGAAGCAGGTCTTCGAGGCCGTGACCAAGGCGCGTGCCGAGACGCTGAGCGCTCAGGGCCCCGCCGACGCCGCGGCCGCTGAAGGCCACATGCAGCAGGCGCTCAAG
>JAAFHT010000101.1 GCA_013297625.1 Actinomycetota bacterium
GAGCTCAAAGCACTTCACCCCCTCT
The DNA here is from genome assembly GCA_013297625.1 of Actinomycetota bacterium. Classification (GTDB taxonomy): domain Bacteria; phylum Actinomycetota; class Actinomycetes; order Actinomycetales; family Microbacteriaceae; genus Microcella. The sequence goes on from JAAFHT010000101.1 coordinate 26, forward strand.
ATGTCGACAGCGCGCTCAGTGCTGACCTGACACGATTCGAAGGAGAATTGTGGACTTCCAAATCGTCCAAGCGTTTTTCATGCTCGGCTTCGTCGCTATGGCTGCGGGCACCTTGTGGTTCTACCTCGAGCGCAATGACCTGAAGCCCGAGTTGCGCTCCATCGCAACCTACGCGGCGGTCATCACGTTCATCGCGGCAATCATGTACTACGTCATGAAGGACGTCGTCAAGTTCCCCGGTGGTGAGATCACGGCCGCCGACATCGACGCCACTCTTCCGTTGCGCTACATCGACTGGTTGATCACCACGCCCCTGCTGCTCGTCTCGTTCACGCTCGTCGTGGCGATGGCTGGGCCGCTCAAAAAGGGCATGGTCACCAAGCTCATCATTGCCGACATCATCATGATCGTCACCGGATACCTGGGTGAGATCGGCGAGCCCGGCTCGGCGCAGAACTACATCTTCTTCATCGTGTCGACCGTTGCCTGGCTCTACATTGCATGGGTTGTCTTCGGTGTGAAGCTCCCCGGCGCTGACGCACACGTTCAGCGTGCCGTGACGGCCATGAAGTGGTTCGTGATCGCGGGCTGGGCGATCTACCCCATCGGTACGGCCACGCAGGAGTTCATCGAGCTCGGCGGCGGAGACGCGGCCACGGCCATCAGCATCGCCGCGGTTATCTACGTGATCGCTGACGTGCTCAACAAGGTGGGCTTCGGCCTCATCGCGGTTCGCGCTGCCAAGCAGGGCTAACTACCGCCTAACGCGCACCGGCGCGGTCGTGCCTTCACGGGCATGGCCGCGCCGTTGCCGTTTGGCCCGTGTGAAGCGAGAGAAACGACCCCATAACGATGGCGCGCCGTAGCGCACTCACGCTGCTGTCGCGCAGTACTCTCAGCCCCATCTACTCGACCGCACCTCGGTCGACCTCGAGAGAGACCCTGGCCCGTGAACGACGCCGCGCACCGAAGCGATACCGCCACCATCACGGCGCCGATCTCGCTTCCTCGCCGCATTGGCCCGAGCGACCTGCGGGTCTTTCCGATCGCCCTGAGCGGCACCGTCTTCGGCTGGACGGCCGATGGGCCAACGACCACGGGAATCCTCGACCGGTTTAGTGAGCTCGGCGGCACCTTCATTGACACCGCCGATTCCTATGCCGGTGGGCGCAGTGAAATCATGATTGGCAACTGGATGCACGAGCGCCGCAATCGCGACGCCCTCACGATCGCCACCAAAGTCGGTAAGGGCGCCGACCATCCCGGTCTCTCAGCCCCCGCTATTCGGTCCGCGGTCGAAGCCTCGCTGCGGCGATTGCGGGTCGACCACATCGACCTTCTCTTTCTGCACATCGATGACTCGAGCGTTGCGTTCGACGAGACGCTGTTGGCGGTCGACGAGCTCATCCGGGCTGGGCATGTGCGCTATTTCGGGGGCAGCGATCACACGGGGGAGCGGCTGTTCGAGGCGCGCATCGCATCGGGGCAACTAGGTGTGGCACACATGGTTGCCTTGCAGAAGCATTACAACCTCGTGCACCGAGACGAATACGAAGGTGACCTTGCTCGAGTGTCGGGTCAACTCGATCTCGCTGTCTTGCCACGATTCGCGCTTGCAGCGGGTTTTCTCACGGGAAAGTACCGCTCGCGCTCAGACCTCGAGCGTGAGCGTCGAGGGGCCGAGGCGTCGCGGTATCTCAATCGACGCGGCCTGCGCATTCTCGGCGCGCTCGACCGGGTGGCGCTCGAGACACACTCCAGTGTGGCGACGGTTGCCCTCTCGTGGCTGTTGAGCCGCCCACGAGTGGTTGCTCCCGTTGTCTCGGTGAGTTCGCCCACCCAGCTCGATGTCGTCATGGCGGCGCCCCTGACGCCGCTCAGCCGCCATCACCTCACAGAGCTCGATCGCATCAGCGACGACTGAGCCAGCACGTGCTTGTGAGGCGGCGCTATGCCGCCATGAGCTGGTCGTCGAGCACGCGCTCGACGCTGCGGCGAAACGCCACTGACGCACCAATGGGGTCGCCCACGTAGCCCCACGAGAGGGCCCCGACGTAGGAGACCATGATCTGGTCGGCGGCTTCACCGGGCATTGCGTGCCCGATTGCTGTCAGTAGTTCGGTGACGCGCGAGGCGATGGCTTCGTGGTGCGACGCGATGATGATGCGCACGGGATCACGAGGGTCAGGAAACTCTGCAGCCGCATTCACGAAGAGCGACCCGCGAAAGCTGTCGTCGCGCAGGTCAGCGTGCACGGCATCAACGAGCGACATCAATCGCGCGTGCGGTGACTCGTGCGCGGCAATGTGTTCGTCAAGCGATGCGAGGGTGGCGGCCGATGAGGCAGCGACATAGTGCTGAATGAGTCGGTCTTTCGACCCGAAGTGCTTGTAGAAGGTGGCCTTCGTCACCGACGACTGCTGAATCAAGCGGTCGACGCCGACGGCTCGAATGCCCTCTTGCGAAAAGAGTGCGGTGGCGGCTTCAAGGATGCGCAGCTTTGCGGGCGCCAGCGGGCGACCGTTGTCGACCGGGGTTGCTACCAACACGTTGTGCTCCAGCTCGCTGCGGCGCTGTTCGCCACTCGGGTGAGGCGATGCTGCCGTTGCCTCTACTTTAGCAGGGGACAGACAGTCTTGTCTGTCCGTACTCAGGTACCCCATAGCAGTCGTGTCGTGCTCATGGCCTAGGCTCGACGGCGTCAGACCCAGGGGGAATGTGTGTCACGGTACGTCTATCTCGTTCGCCACGGTGAACAGCAAGATGCAGAGCATGGGCTTCCCGACGGCCCGTTGAGTGGCCGAGGTCAGCGCCAGGCTCAAGCGGTCGCCGAGCGACTCAGCGGTGTTCCATTCGCGAGCGTGCACACCTCGCCGTTGCAGCGCGCGGTCGAGACCGCCACGCTCATGACCGAGCGCATGCCGTCGATCGAGCCGCAGTTGTCAGCCCTGCTCATGGATTGCATTCCTGCGGGCCCCTCGCCCGACATGCCCCACGCCTTTGAGTCGTTCTTTGGGGGCATCACGCCCGAAGAGATCGCGGCCGGTGAAGCGCAAATGGCCGATGCCACGGCCGAATGGCTCTCACCCTCGCGCGATGATCGGCACGATCTACTCATCACCCACAACTTCGTCATCGCATGGTTCGTTCGCGAGGTCTTCGGAGCGCCCGCGTGGCGATGGATGGGCGTCAACCAAGCCAATTGCGGCCTCACGATTATTCGCGTGCGCACGGCCAAGCCGCCCGTGCTCGTCACCCACAACGACCTCGGGCACTTGCCCGCAGAACTGCGCACGGGGCTCCCCGTCGATCAACCGTTCTAGGCGGTACCTTCGCGGGCGAGCCGCTCGAGCCGCCGGCGGGTGTACGTGAGGCTTGAGGATTCGGGGCCGAGCAGGAGGCGCATCCACGTCAATGCCAGCCCGGTGAGGGCGATCGCGGGCCACCACGGGCGGCGAACGCCGAGTAGCTCGCGATAGGGCGCCGGTAGCGACGCGACGGCTCCCGCGAATAGCACGCGATACGCCGGCCCGACTCCGCGGCCCAGAGGCGGATTCTTGAGCCACCGCACAGCCTCGTCGACGCGCTCGTCGCGTCGCAGTACGGGCAGATAAGCGGCGATGGCGGCATCAAGCTCGGCGCGAGACTGCGGCGGGTTGGCCATTCCCATGAGCGTGCCCGCGGTGGCCCACTCCCGCACGTATTGATCAGAGCCGCCGGGAACCGGCCCGCCCCAGGTTTCGTGACTACCGATGAAGGCATCGGCGAAGACGCAGTGCACCCAGCCGATCAGGTCGGCGTCGTCGGCTGAGTAGGGCCGCACAGCGCCATCGGCGTCGAGGTACTCGCCCGTCACGCGCTCGTGCAAGCGCGATACCCAGGCGCACGCCGCCGTCGATTGCTCGCGATCGGCGAACGTCGTCGTGAGCACCCATCGCACGGTGCCCGCGAGGCGTCCGAGGGGGTCGTCGCGGTACCGCGAGTGATCGTGCACGCCCGCCATCGCGCCGGGGTGCAGGGTCTGCATGAGAAGGGCGCGGATGCCCGCCACGACGGTGGGGATGCCACTGTGTACCTCCCACACGGCCGAGCCAGGCCCGAACCAGCCTTCGTCGTCGCCGGTTTCGAGGGCACGCACCCACTCGGGCGTTCCGTTCGCGTCGCCCGAGAACATCACAAGGATGCGCGCGCGCGCTCGCGTGACGATAGCCGGGCGCTGCATGTTTCGACTGTCGCACACGGCTCTGTGCCGTTTTCGTGAGCGGGCTGTGAGCGCACTCTCCCGATCGGCTAAAATACCCCTAGGGGTACAAGAGTGAGTGACGTCGAGCACAGAAGGGACTCCTCATGGCACAAGAGCTCACGGTCACGCAGTTGGCGGTCGAGCGCGAACGCGGCGCGACCATCGTCGACGTGCGCGAAGTGCACGAGTACATCGAGGCTCACATTCCTGGCGTGCTGCTGGTTCCGCTCGGCACGGTTCCTGATGCGGTGGATGCCCTCCCGCGCGATACGACCCTCTATGTGATCTGCCGCTCTGGGGTGCGCAGTCAGTACGCGGCCGACTATCTCATCGACAACGGCTTTGACGCCGTCTCGGTCGCGGGCGGCACGATGGCGTGGCTGCAGCAGGGCTTTGACTACGAGACGGGAGATGACCGATGACGACGATTCCGGCCGCGGAGGTCAAGTCGATCACGAACCGATTGCGCCGCGCGCAAGGGCAACTGGGCGCCGTGCTGGCGATGATTGACGAGGGTCGCGACTGTCGCGAGATTGTCACGCAGTTGAGTGCAGCATCCAGTGCCATTGATCGCGCGGGATTCGCGATCATCGCGTCAGCCCTCAAGGAATGCTTGCGCGACGGAGAGAACGGCGGCGACCCCGTCGAGGTCGCTGACCTCGAGAAGCTCTTCCTCAGCCTCGCCTGATTCGCCCGACCGTCAGAGCGCGCGACCCAGCCAGGTCGTCGCGTTCGGGTTGTCGTTGTAGGGCTCGATGGGGGTGAACCCCACCGAGCGATAGAGGGCGGCCGCCGCGTCGAGGCTTTCGTTGGTGTCGAGCACGAGTTCGGCGGCTCCTAACTCGCGGGCGCGATCGGTGAGTTCGGTCATGAGCGCGCGCCCGTATCCGAGGCGACGCGTGTGCGGCTGCACCCAGAGGTGCTTGACCTCGAAGCGGGCCCCGAGCGGGCCGGCGTCAATGCGCCGCACGCCACCGCAGCCGACGTCAGCCGGTTCGCCCGAGAGGTTCTCTCCCTCGACGAGCACAAAGACGCCGGCGGGCGGGGTGAACTCTGCGTCGATGGGCTCGGATCGCCGGTACGCATCCGGCCCTGCCGGAAACCCGAGGGCGCGCGCCGTGAAGTATTGGTCGAGCAGCACGCGAGCCGATTCATCGCTCGGCAGGGCGGTACGCCAGGTCACCATGGGCCCAGCTTAGGTGGGGCAGAGCCGCCATAGACTGGCGTCATGGTCACTCGAGTCGCCGTCGTCGGTGCGAGCGGACGACTCGGGTCGCTCGCGTGCACGCTCATCGAGCAGCAGTCGGAGTTCGCCCTGGTCGCGCGCCTCGATTCGCGTTCTGACTTGGGCGAGATGCTTGGCGCCGATGTCGTCCTTGACGTCACCGCTCCCGGCGTCTCGCCGACGGTCGTCGACCATGCGGTGCGTGCGGGCCTCAAGGTTCTCGTGGGTACAAGCGGCTGGAGCGAAGACCGCCTGCGTAGCCTGCGCACGCTCGTGCAATCGCATCCGGATGCGGGGGTCATCGTCATCCCCAATTTCTCGGTCGGCAGCGTGCTCGCGACGCACTTTGCAACCATCGCGGCTCGATACTTCGAGTCGATCGAAATCGTTGAGACGCATCACGCAGCAAAGGTTGATTCGCCCTCGGGCACGGCCTTGCGCACGGCCGAGCTCATCGGCCACGCTCGAGCCGAGCTTGGGCCTGTTGTCGCACCGCACACCGATCAGCGGGCGCGCGGGCAGCAGGTTGCGAGTGTGCCCATTCACTCGTTGCGACTGCAGGGTGCCGTGGCACGCCAAGACGTGCACTTCGGCGGTACGGGAGAAGTGCTGACGCTCACGCACGAAACGCTGTCGGCGAGTTCGTATGAAGCGGGCATCATTCTGGGCTTGCGAGCGGCGCTTGACACGACCTGCCTCGTCGTCGGTCTCGATTCACTCATCGGATTGCACTCTGCCGTGACCGCGCCCTCGGTGGTCGACGAAGAATGAGCACGACCCGTTGGGCCGCGTTCGGCATGGCGGCACTGCTGGGGCTCTACCTTGTCGTCGTGCTGGGCTACGCGCTACGACTCATCACTGATCCTCTCCCCATTGTGCAGGGCATAGGGTGGGCGCTCGTCGTGTTTCCCCTGCTGGGGTTCTGGGCGCTCGCGGTCGAGCTTCGCTTCGGGTTTCGCGCGGCTGCCCTCGCCCGGCGGCTCGAGGCCGAG
>JAAFHT010000047.1:0-10363 GCA_013297625.1 Actinomycetota bacterium
TCGGGCGAGAAGTATTGCGCGGTGCCGAGAATTGAGCTTGTTTGTGCCACCGTGGCGGCGGAGTCAGAGATCGCGCGCGCGATGCCGAAGTCCATGACCTTGACCTGGCCCGACGACGTGACCATGACGTTGCCGGGCTTGATGTCGCGGTGAACAACGCCAGCGCGGTGTGAGTATTCGAGGGCGGTCAAGATGCCTTCGGCGATGCGCGCCGCCTCGGCGATGGGGAGCGGACCGTCGGCGATGATGTCCTTCAGCAACCGACCTTCGACGTACTCCATGACGATGTAGGGCACAACCGTCTCGCCGCCACCGGGTTCGCGCACAATCTCTTCGCCGGCGTCAAAGACACGAACGATGGTCGGATGCGCCATACGCGCAGCGGCCTGAGCTTCGTGGCGAAACCGGCTACGAAAAACGGGGTCAGAGGCGAGAGCCGACTTGAGCAACTTGACCGCAACCCGGCGTCCCAGCTTCGCGTCGACCGCGAGGTGCACGTCAGACATGCCGCCGCGGCCGATGAGCGGCCCGAGTTCGTAGCGTGCGGCGAGCAGTCGGGCGCCCTGTGCGACCTCGTCCATCAATGCCTCGGTTTCTTCGCTGGTGCTGTGCTGGTGCGGTGCTGTGCTCGCCAGTCTAAGCCGCAGAGGCCAGAGCCGCTGAGCCGTTCTCGGTTGAGGAAGCTAGCCGATCGGGATCGCCAGTTCGTTCGAGCGCTGCGACTGCAACGTCGAACACACGGCAACGTAGGTCACCCGCATTTGCCCGCTTGCCGCCAACGTCACAGGCAACTCGGTAGCTGATGAGGGCAGCGGGAGTGCAAGCTCCGGCGAACCGCCGACGATCGTGAAGTTGTAGGCGGTCAGGGGGAAGCCGGCTGGGCACTCGGTGTACGCGGGCCAGCTGAGGGTGACGGTGCTTCCACCGGCATACGGTCCCGCTCCTGGATCGATCGCCAGGTTCGACGGTTGCGGGGGTGTCGGAATCGGCGCGTAGAAGAACACCGTGATGACCGTTCCGGGCTGCACGACGCCGCTTCGCGGGTTGATTTGGTACGACAGGCCTTGTTCGGCAGCAGAGGGTGCGATGTTGCCCTCGACGGCATCGAGCCGCAGGCCGAGCTCGGCAATCTTGGCGTCAATCGCGGTTCGTGTACGACCAAGCCACTCGCTCTCGACGATCGCCACGGTCTCAATAGTGGGGGTCGGCGAGGGCGTATCACTCGGCGTCGCCGCGCTCGATGGCGTGTCACTCGGCTCGGGCTCGGGGACGCTGGGTTGCGCAAAGACCGCAATGAGCGCGCCGACGAGAAGAACAACGAGAATGCCGACGAGCGCGACGAGCGGCCAGGTCCACGGGCTCCGCCGCGTTTCGGTGGCCATTGCCGGGGTCGCTACAGGCCCGACGCTCGGCAAGACGCGCGTGGAGTCTTCGCCACTCGTCGGCAGCACGCGGGTTCCGGCCGTGGCGACGACCCCGGAGGCAACGGCGGGAACCACGGCTGCGGCTCCGGCCAGGTCTCCGCGACGCAGCGCCTGCGCCGCGCGCGCGAAGAGCAACGCGCTCGCGGGGCGATCGGCCGGCTTCTTCGCGATCGCCGCGAAAACCAGATTGCGCACGGGCTCGGCGACCGTGACCGGAAGCTCGGGCGGAGCATCGTTGATTTGCGCCATGGCGATCGCCACTTGCGACTCGCCCGTGAAGGGGCGTCGGCCGGCAAGGGCTTCGTAGGCGACGATGCCGAGCGAATACACGTCGGTTGAGGGCGATGCGGGATGCCCGCTCGCCTGCTCCGGAGACAAGTACTGAACCGTACCCATCACTTGACCGGTCGCCGTGAGAGGCACCTGGTCGGCGATGCGCGCAATGCCAAAGTCGGTGATCTTCACCCGGCCGTCGGGCGTGATGAGCAGGTTGCCCGGCTTGATGTCGCGGTGGACGAGGCCCGCCTGGTGTGCCGCGTGCAGAGCTGAGGCTGTTTGCGCGACATAGTCGAGCACTTGGTCGGCGGGGAGTACCCGCTCGCGCTCAAGAATCGTCGACAGTGCTTCGCCCGGCACGAGCTCCATGACGAGGTAGGCGCTGCCTTCTTCTTCGCCGTAGTCATAGACATTGGCGATTCCCTCGTGGTTGACGAGGGCGGCGTGACGCGCTTCGGCTCGGAAGCGCTCGAGAAAACCGGGGTCGCCGAGGTACTCGTCTTTCAAGATCTTGATGGCGACGGTGCGCCCAATCACGAGGTCGGTCGCTTGCCAGACTTCGCCCATGCCGCCGATCGCGACACGCGACAGCAACTGATACCGGCCGCCGAACGTTAGCCCGCTCGTGGGTCTCATCTGCTCAGCACCGCCTCAAGTACTCGCTTCGCAATCGGGGCCGCAATTTGGTTGCCCGATCCGGACTGACCGCGCCCCCCGCCGTCTTCGACGACCACCGCAATGGCTACCTGTGGGTTGTCCGCCGGCGCGAAACCGGTGAACCACAGGGTGTACGGGGCGTCGTCGCCGTTCTCCGCTGTGCCCGTCTTTCCCGCCACAGCGACGCCTTCTATTCTGGCATTGCTCGCCGCACCGTTGGCTACCCCATCGACCATGAGTTGCGTCATGGTCTCGGCCGTGATGCGCGAGATCGGCTGGCTCGAGAGCGTGGCTTCGGGCTGTTCCACGATCGACAGATCGGGCGCAATAATGCGGTCAAGCAGCGTCGGCTGCATGAGGTTGCCTCCATTCGCGATCGCGGCGCTGATGAGCGCCACTTGCAGGGGGGTGACCCGCACGTCGTATTGGCCGAATGACGAGAGCATGAGCTGAGCGTCATCGAGCCCGGTCGGAAAGCTTGACGGGGTTGCTTCCATCGGCACCTCGAACGTCGTGCCGAAGCCAAAGGCCTCGGTGTACTCGGCGAGGGTGTCTTCACCCAGAGCAACCCCCAACTCGGCGAACGGGATGTTGCAGCTGAGGCGCAGGGCCGTGGCGATCGTCACGGTCGCTTCGCTGCCGCAGGTTCCTCCGTTGGAGTTGGTGATGGTGTCGGTGCTGAGCGGCAGGGCGAGGCGCGCGGGGTTCGGAAAAGCATCCTCAGGCGTAAACCGGCCCGAGTCGAAGGCTGCTGCGGCGACGAGCACCTTGAACGTCGAACCCGGAAAGTAGAGGTCTCCGCTGATCGTGCGGTTGACGAGCGGGTCGTTGGGGTCAGCGAGCAACTCGTCGTAGGCGGCGAGCACGCTCTCGGTGTCGTGCGCCGCGAGGCGATTGGGGTCGAAGCTGGGTGTTGAGACCATCGCGAGGATGCGCCCGGTCGAGGGCTCGATCGCGACGACGGCCCCCTTCAGGTTGCCGAGCGCGTCGTAGGCTTCCTGCTGCACAACGGGGTCGATCGTCAGTTGAACGGCAGCGCCCCGCGGTCGCTGGCCTGTGACGAGCGCGCCGAGCTGGTCGAGAAACTGCTCGTTGGCTGTGCCGGTGAGGAAGTCGTTGTAGGCGCCCTCGACTCCTGTGTTGCCCTGGTTGAGGGTGAAGTACCCGGTGACCGGTGCGTACACCGCAGGCTCGGGGTATTGCCGCAAGAACGCGAACGGGGTATCAACGGCGACGGACTGCGCGATGGGCGTGCCGTTGAGCAAGATCGGCCCGCGCTCGGCCGAATAGCTTTCGTAGAGCGTGCGCACGTTGCGGGGGTCGGCACGAAGCTCATCGACCTCGAACACCTGGATGACGCTCGTCGATACAAACAGGGCAACGAACATCGCCAGGCTCGCAATGCTGATGCGGCGCAACTCTTTATTCATCGTCGGTCACCACCAGGCGTGGCTGGTGCCGCACGGTGTCGCTGAGTCGAAGCAGCAGGGCCGCGATGATCCAGTTGGCGACGAGCGATGAGCCGCCCGCGGCGAGGAACGGGGTCGTGAGGCCCGTGAGCGGAATCACGCGCGTGACGCCACCGATGACCACGAAAACCTGCAAGGCGATGACGAACGCGAGACCCACGGCCAACAGACGGCCAAAGTCATCGGTGCCGTTGAAGCCGATGCGAAAACCACGAGCGACGAACAGCAGGTAGAGCCCGAGGATGGCGAAGAGCCCCACGAGGCCCAGCTCTTCGCCGAGGCTCGCGATGATGAAGTCGCTCTCGGCGAGCGGCACGATGTTGGGGCGCCCCTGCCCCAGCCCGGTGCCGATGAGGCCGCCGTTGGCGAGGCCGAAGAGCCCTTGCACGAGCTGATAGCTGCCCCCGATGGCGTCGTAGTTCTCGGGATCAAAGGCCCCGAGCCACGCGGCAAATCGGGCGTTGACATAGCTCAGCGTTTGGCTTGCGATGAGGGCACCGCTGACGAAGAGTCCGAGGCCCAAGAGCACCCAACTCAGCCGACTCGTCGCGACGTAGATCATCACGAGAAAGAGCCCGAAATAAAGCAGCGACGTACCGAGGTCGCGCTGAAAAACGAGCACGGCCATGGCCGCAAGCCAGACGATCAGGATGGGCCCCAGGTCTTTGCCGCGCGGAAACCTCATGCCGAGAAACGAGCGCCCGACCATCGAGAGCGACTCGCGCGCGGTGACGAGGTACCCCGCGAAGAACACGGCGAGGGCGATCTTGCCGATCTCACCCGGCTGAAACGAGAACGGCCCCAGTTGAATCCACAGGCGGGCCCCGTTGATCGTCTGCCCAATGCCCGGCAGCATCGGCAGCAAGAGCAGCCCGATGCCCACGAGCATCGCAACGTAGCGGTAGCGCGCGAGCACGCGGTGGTTGCGCACCACGAGCAGCACCGCGAGGGCGATCGCCATGGCGATCGCCGTCCACACCATTTGACGAATGCCGGCGCTTTCCCAACCCGCGAGCCCTTCGGCAAGGTCGAGCCGGTAGATCATGGCGACGCCCAGACCGTTGAGGGTCACGACGATCGGCAGGATGAACGGGTCGGCGTCAGGCGCCGTGATGCGCAGCACGACGTGCATGCCCAGAGCGAGCATCCCGAGCCCCGCCCCGTAGATGAGCACGGTCGTGTCGATCTCGCCGATCGCGCCGAGCTGCACGAGCACGACGGCCGCGCCGGTGATGCCGATGGCAAAGACCAGCAAGAGCAGTTCGAGGTTGCGTAGCTTTGCGGGAGTGCGCAGCTTGATCGTGATGGCTTCGGTCAGCGTCGGCCGTGGGGGCCCCAGATCAACCGTGCCGCCCACGCGGCTCGCGCCCGGCTCAGTCGAGTTCATTCTGCAACCGATCAACGATCGAGAGAGCGTCGGGCAGGTCGCGCGCATTGATGGTCGATTCAACGCGCTCGCGACTGAAGGGAGACAGGTCGTCGACGTCGATCTCGCTCTCGAAATACACGCTCGACAGCGGGAAGGGGCCGATGGTCTGCTGCACGCCTTGGAAGACGGCAACCTGCCCGTTCGAGACACCCACGAAATAGCGCGACTGAGTCCACTGATAGCCCGCAACGAGAAGCCCGACGATGATGCTCGCGATGAGCAGCACGCCGACCAACCAGGTGATGCGACGACGCACTTTGCGGCGATCATCTTCGGCGATGAGCGCTTGCAAGAACTCTTCTGATTCGGGCTCGAAGTGTTCATCGGCCGGTGCCGTGACGGCACTGAGGGGGTGAAGCAACAGCGACGGAAGACGCACGCTGCGCTTCGAGGCGTTGGCCGAGTAGGTGAGGGGTTTCGCGGCCGAGCCGACCATGATGGGGCTACCGACCGAACTGGAGGGCGAATCGTCCACCCCCACCACAACGGCGGTGACGTTGTCGGGCGCGCCATTGTCGAGACTCTCGTCAATGAGCGCTCGAATCGCGACCACCGCGTCGGGGTGTTCAGCGAGCAACTCGGCAAGGCGACTTTCGGCGACGTAGCCACTCAAGCCATCAGAGCAAATGAGCCACCGATCGCCCGCTCGCGTATCGAGCACGTCGATATCGATCTCTGGCGTGAGGTCAACGTCCCCGAGCACCCGCATGAGCACCGAGCGGCGGGGGTGGATCGCGGCTTCTTCAGCGGTGATGCGGCCGCTGTCGACGAGGCGTTGAACGAACGTGTGGTCTTTCGTGATTTGGGTGAGCGTGCCCTCACGCCACCGGTAGATGCGGCTGTCGCCGATGTGCGCGAGTGCCAATTGGTCGCCGACGCGCACGAGGCTACTGACGGTCGTGCCCATTCCGGCGAGTTCGGGATGCTCGAACACCGTCTCGGCGAGCTCGTGGTTGGCCTCGAGCAGCGCGCTGCGCAGTGCCTCTGCCGCGTCAGCAGCGGAATCGAATCGTCGATCGACGTGAGCGATCGACTGGATGGCGAGCGCACTCGCGACGTCGCCTCCCGCGTGACCGCCCATGCCGTCGGCAACCACGAAGAGAAACTCGCCGGCGTAGCCCGAGTCTTGATTGTTCGAGCGAATCTTGCCAACGTGCGAGGCGGCAGCCGAGAGCCTTCTCATGCGGCTACCGTCGCAGCTCGAACGTCGTCGTGCCGATGCTGACCGGAGTGTTGAGCGGCACGGCCGTGGGTGCACCGACCTTCTTGCCGCTGAGCAGCGTGCCGTTGGTCGAATCGAGGTCTTGAATCATCCACGTGCCGTCCCACAGCATGAGTCGCGCGTGGTGGGTCGAGGTGTAATCGTCACGAATCACGAGACCCGAATCGGCCGACCGCCCGATCGTGAGTTGGTCACTCTCGAGCGGAAGCTCGAGGCCCTCTTTTGCTCCGGAGGTGATGACGAGCCGACGGGCGGGGCCTGAGCTCGACACACTCACGGGAGCGGCGGCGGGGGCGGCAGCCGCGACGGGGGCGGCGGCGCTCGCCGCGGCCGGCAACCGACGCACCTTCGTGCCGAACAGGTCAGACCGCAGCGCGTAGACAATCGCGAATACGAACGCCCACATGAGAATGAGAAAGCCGATGCGCAGCAGCAACAGCGTGAGTTCGCTCACCGGCCACCACCTCCTCCTCGCGTGGGTGTTCTCGGGTTGGGCATTCGCGGGTCGGCGACCTCGTCGCGCTGGGCAAGCACGCGAAACAGAATGCGGGTACGGCCGATTTCGATCACGCTATCGGGCGGCAAGACCGCACGCGTGACCGGCTCACCGTTGAGAAGCGAACCATTCGTGCTGCCCAAATCGGTCAGTTGGGCCCGTGAGCCGTCCCACAGAATCTCGATGTGCTTGCGGCTCGTGCCCGTGTCGTCGAGCGTGATGTCGGCGTCGCTGCCGCGGCCGATGACCGTGCGCGAGCGAGTGATCGGGTGACGCACGCCGTCGATGTCGAGCACCGGGTTCCAGACGACAGATCCCTTGACCGTTTCTGACTCAACCTGCACCACGCCCTCGGCGAGGCCCGCATCGGTCACGAGGGTGAGGTGGATGCCCCCCGGAAACGTGTAGCGCTGTGCCGTAGCGTGCTGCTGCAGCAGTTGAGTCAGTTCGTCGATGAGTGACTCGCCGAGGGCATCCATGCGCGCAAAATCGGCGGGAGCGAGTCGCACGCGCAGTTCGTTAGGAACGAGAATGCGTTCGCGCGAGACCACGGCTGCCTTGGTGTCGAGCTCGCGCCGCAGGGCCGCAGAGATCTCGAGGGGCTGCACGCCGCTCTTGAAGGTCTTGGCGAAGGCCCCGCCGACGGCGCGCTCAAGGCCGCGCTCGAAGCTGTCGAGAAGCCCCACGTGCGTCCTCCCTCGGCCGGTGACCCTTTGATGGTAGTCGGCTGGGGTTGCCAACACCGCACGGGGGCAAAGGCCCGCTGTGATAATCTCGCTGAGTTGACGGGGCTCGCCCCGTTCGCGCGAGTGGCGGAATGGCAGACGCGCTGGCTTCAGGTGCCAGTGCCCGTAAGGGCGTGGGGGTTCAAGTCCCCCCTCGCGCACCAGGGATGACTTCTTGGTGTGAATCGCTTCGGTGTGCCTGCGCTCGCGCCCCGGCTAGGCTCGGGCCTCATGGCAGCCGGCGCAGTGGTCTACACGTTCACGGGTTCTTTGGCCGATGTCGATCGCGGCGTGTACGACGAACTGAGCCTGCGGGTCGCGCGGCACCCCAGTGAGACCGACGCCTACATGATGACGCGCGTGCTGGCCTACTGCCTCGAGTTCGACGAGGGCATTGCGTTCAGCGAAGGTGTCTCGTCGACCGACGAGCCCGCCGTGATCGTGCGCGACCGCACCGGCCACCTCACCGCCTGGATCGAGGTGGGGGCTCCGGATGCTGAGCGCCTGCACCACGGAAGCAAAAAGGCCGACCGCACCGTTGTCTATACGCATCGCGACCCGGTCAAGGTGCTCGCCCTCTGGGCCGGCAAGAAGATTCACGAGTCAGAGCGCATCGTGCTGCACAGCTTCGACCCGGGCTTCATCGATGCCGCAGTCGCCGTGCTCGAGCGCCGCAACACCATCACGGTCTCGGTGACCGAGGGGCAGCTCTACCTCGACCTCAACGGGGTCACGCTGAGCACAGCGGTACACGACCACGCGATCGGCTAACCGCAACCAGGTGTCGCAGGGGCCAACGCGGTACCGTCAGTACATGACGACCGCTGACGCAGACACCTCGGCGGCCGCCGACACCTCCACGACCTTCGCCGATCTCGGCCTGAGCGACGCGGTGCTCAAGGCCCTCCGTGACGTGGGCTACGAGATTCCGTCGGCCATCCAGGCCGCGACGATTCCGACGCTGCTCGCTGGGCGCGACGTGGTGGGGCTCGCGCAGACGGGCACGGGCAAAACCGCAGCCTTCGCGCTGCCGATCTTGTCGCGCCTCGACGTGCACCAGCAAAAGCCGCAAGCGCTTGTGCTCGCGCCCACGCGCGAGCTCGCACTGCAGGTGTGTGAGGCCTTCGAGAAGTACGCCGCACACATGCGCGGCGTGCACGTGCTGCCCGTTTATGGCGGCCAGGCCTATGGCGTGCAGCTGTCGGCACTGCGCCGTGGCGTGCATGTCGTGGTGGGCACTCCCGGCCGCATCATGGATCACCTTGCGAAGGGCACGCTCGACCTGAGCGAGCTCAAGTACCTCGTGCTCGACGAGGCCGACGAGATGCTCAAGATGGGCTTCGCCGAAGACGTCGAAACGATTCTCGCCGAGACTCCCAAAGAGAAGCAGGTCGCCTTGTTCTCAGCGACCATGCCGCCGGCCATCCGTCGCATTTCGCAGCAGTATCTGAGCGATGCCGATGAGATCACGGTGAAGTCGAGCACCACGACCTCGGCCAACACGACGCAGCGCTACCTCATCGTCGGCTACCCGCAAAAGGTCGATGCGCTCACCCGCATTCTCGAGGTCGAGAACTTCGAGGGCATGATCGTGTTCGTTCGCACCAAGAACGAGACCGAGGCGCTCGCCGAAAAACTGCGCGCTCGTGGCTACTCGGCCGCTGCGATCAGTGGCGATGTAGCCCAGGCGCAGCGCGAGCGCACGGTCAACCAGTTGAAGTCGGGCAAGCTCGACATTCTGGTGGCGACCGACGTCGCCGCCCGCGGCCTCGACGTCGATCGCATCAGTCATGTCGTGAACTTCGACATCCCCGTCGACACCGAGTCGTATGTGCACCGCATTGGCCGCACGGGCCGGGCGGGCCGCTCGGGTTCGGCGATCAGCTTCGTCACCCCGCGCGAGCGACGCTTGCTCACGGCAATCGAAAAGGCAACGCGCCAGCCGCTCACCGAGATGCGCCTGCCGAGCGTCGAAGACGTCAACAGCACGCGCCTCGCCCGCTTCGACGACGCCATCACGGCGGCGCTCGGGCAGAGCGATCGCGTTGCAGGCTTCCGCGACATCGTCGCCCACTACGTCGAGCACCACGACGTACCCGAGCTCGACGTGGCCGCAGCCCTCGCCCTCGTCGCGCAGGGTGACACTCCTTTGCTGCTCTCAGCCGAAGAAGAGCGCGCGCAGCGCTTCGCCGCTGACGATCGCGCGGCACGGGATGACCGCCCCGCGCGCGGCGGACGTGATGACCGCGACGGCTCGCGCCCTGAGCGCCGCGCCCGCCCCGCCGCCGGAACCCTTGCGCCCTACCGCATCGAGGTGGGTCGTCGGCACAAGGTCGAGCCGCGCCAGATCGTGGGCGCGCTCGCGAACGAGGGCGGATTGAGTCGTGAAGATTTCGGCGCCATCACCATTCAGCCCGACTTTTCGATTGTCGAGCTGCCCGCCGATCTCTCGCCCGCCGTGCTCAAGAAGCTGCAGAGCACGCGCATTAGCGGCAAGCTCATCGAGATCGCGCCCGACCGCGGTCGACCCCAGCGTCGTCGCTGAACCGTTCTCGACCTCTCGGGACGTCCGGCCCTGGAGTACCCCAGGGGGGTTTGCTAGCATCGCGGCATGGAGACCACGAATCGCCTTGACCTGCTGACCGGCTCACCCATTGGGTCGACC
>JAAFHT010000047.1:10448-17788 GCA_013297625.1 Actinomycetota bacterium
GATGCGGGTGTGTGCTGTGGCGGAGGCTCGTGCATGTGCAGCAGCGGTGCGGCGAGCGTGCCCGCGTTCGACCTCGCGGGCAGTCGCGGCCTCGTGACCCCTGCCGAGATGGCGACGGCTCCGAGCTCGGCAGCCATCACCACCGAGTTTCTCGTCACGGGCATGACGTGCGGCCAC
This sequence comes from Actinomycetota bacterium, assembly GCA_013297625.1. GTDB lineage: Bacteria > Actinomycetota > Actinomycetes > Actinomycetales > Microbacteriaceae > Microcella. The sequence continues at coordinate 10,626 of JAAFHT010000047.1, forward strand.
TGCGTCTCGAGCGTGAACGACGAGGTCAGCGCTGTCGCGGGCGTCGATGCCGTGGAGGTTGTGCTCAAGAAGGGCGGCGCCTCGCGCGTCACCGTGACCTCGGCCGCCCCCGTCGACGCGGATGCTGTGCGCGCCGCTGTGGAAGAGGCCGGCTACCAGCTCGCTTAAGCGTCACCCAGCAGAACGGGGCGAGGCCATCTGGCCCCGCCCCGTTTCTTGCGTGATGCGAGCGTTAGCGCTGAGCGCTCACGCGGCGGCGCCCGATGACGAGCGCAGCGCCGACGCCCAGTAGAGCGGCCGCGAGGCCACCCATGAGTAGGTTCTCGTCGATACCGGCTCCGGTCGCGGCCAGTTGAGGAGCCCCGGCGGGCTGCCAGTTGCCGACGATGACGCCAGCGGGCAGTCCGCGGGTGAGGCGACCACTGAACGAGCTGAACTCGGCCATAAACGATGCGGGACTCACGAGGATGCCGCTCGCCGCGGGCAAGGGAACGGGCAGGCTCGCCGGCTCTGCTTCCCCGCCTGAGGTGGGCGCGGCCGTCAGTTCGAGGGGCTGCGGGGTCTCCATTTTGTGGAAGAAGGCCAGGGCAACGGTCTCGCCGGCGGCGATCGTTCGCCCGTCACTCGGAAGCAATGTCACCGACGCGGTGTCATAGCCGCCGTGCTCAGAGGTGGAACCCGTTAGGGGCTGACCGCCGATACCCCACGCCACTCCCGCGTTGATGTAGCCAGGGCTTACTTCGTACTGGTTGTAGGACCACACGTCGGGGTTTGCCAGGAATCCCTCGTCGGCAAGGGTGTCTTGCACGACGTCGGGTGCGCTACTGCGCACGTGGCCGACGCTCTCGCCGTAGTCCCAGCCGTACCGGTAGCCGAGAACGACCGGCGCGGCGGTGGTGTTGGTGATCAAGTACGTAATGCGAGCGAGATCGCCAGGGGCGAGCACCCTCACGTCAGAGGCCACCGAGAGACCCCAGGGCGTCGTCGTGGTCTCGTTGCAGCTCACCACCTCGTCGTCTCCCGCGGTCGTGAGGCTCGAGGTAACGCACGCGACGGGCACGATCAAGGACGAGGTCGCCGGCTCGAGCGGGGCGCCCGCGCTCGCGATGTCGACGTAGGTGGGGGCAAAGAGCACGAGCTGAGAGCCGTCCCACGCATCAGACACCGAGAACGGACCTAAGGAGTACGAGCCTTCGCTGACGCCCCACTCGCCGCTCCCCGCGGCGATGTACCAGTTCCACGGAGGCATGTCGACGGTCTGGCCTGAGCCGTTCGCGAAGGCGGGTGTCGCGACGAGCGAAAGCACGCCGGTGAGCGCTGCGACGGAAAGCAATCGGGACGAGCGGGGCATGGCAAACCTCAGCAGTCGAGAAACGGGTTAGTGCAAGGCTACGGGGTTGAGCGCTTGCTGGGCACACTTTCACGGTAGATACCCCCGTGGGGTATTGCTACACTGCTGGCGTGACAACCTCAACCGCGCGACCCACCGAGCCCACGGCACCGGCCCTGCAGCTCGAGCTCACCGGCATGACCTGCGCTTCGTGTGCCAACCGCATCGAGCGCGGCCTCAACAAGGTGCCGGGCGTCGAAGCGACCGTGAACTACGCAACCGAGAAGGCAACGATCCGACTTCTTGACGAGAGCGGGGTGCTCGATGCCGACGAGCTTGTTGCGGCCGTCGAGAAGGCGGGGTACGGGGCAGCGGTCGTGGTTCCGCGCGAGGTGGGCGCAGCATCCGGCGCCCCGGTTGCAGCGCCCGTTGATGAGCTCGCCCCCCTCCGGCAGCGGCTGATCATCTCCGCCGTGCTCACGCTGCCCGTGCTCGTGCTCTCGATGATTCCGGCCTTGCAGTTCACCAACTGGCAGTGGCTCGTGCTGACTCTCGCCTCGCCCGTTGCGGTGTGGGGAGCGTGGCCGTTCCACCGCGTGGCGCTGCACAACGCACGCCGGTTCATCGCGAGCATGGACACGCTTATCTCGGTGGGCGTCAGCGCCGCGTATCTGTGGAGCCTCTACGCGCTCTTCTTTGGCGAGGCCGGCATGCCGGGCATGACGATGACCCTGCAGCTTTTCGGTCGGCCCGAGGCGGGCGCCCACGAGATCTACCTCGAAGTGGCGTCGGCCGTCACGGTCTTCATCTTGCTCGGCCGCTACCTCGAGGGGCGGGCCAAGCGCTCGTCGAGTGAGGCACTCAACGCCTTGCTTGACCTCGCCGCGCGCGACGCGGCCGTGCTGCGCGACGGCGTCGAAGTGCGCGTGCCGGTCGGGCAACTGCAGCTCAACGATCGCTTCGTCGTGCGCCCCGGCGAAACCATTGCGACCGACGGTGTCGTCATCGAGGGCACGTCGAGCGTTGACCAGTCGCTGCTCACCGGCGAGTCTTTGCCGGTCGACGTCGAGCCCGACAGCCGAGTCGTCGGCGGCACCATCAATGTGGGAGGCCGTCTCGTGGTCGAGGCCTCGCGCGTCGGCGCCGACACCGAGCTTGCTCGCATGGGCCGACTGGTCGAAGAAGCTCAGACGGGCAAGGCCGATGTGCAGCGCTTGGCCGACCGCGTATCGGGGGTCTTCGTGCCCATTGTCTTTGCCCTCGCGCTCCTGACCCTGCTGGGGTGGATGCTCATCGACGGTTCGATCGAGCTCGCCTTCACGGCCGCCGTCGCGACGCTCATCATCGCGTGCCCGTGTGCGCTGGGGCTTGCCACCCCGACCGCTTTGTTGGTCGGCACAGGGCGCGGCGCGCAACTGGGCATTCTCATCCGTGGCCCGCAGGTGCTCGAGCGCACGCGGCGCATCGACACGATTGTGCTCGACAAGACCGGCACGGTCACGACGGGGCACATGGCCGTCACGGCCGTCATCGCCGTGCCGGGAACCGACAGCGAACGGATGCTCGCTCTCGCCGCATCGGCCGAAGACGGCTCAGAGCATCCGCTCGCCCGGGCAGTCGTCGCGCACGCTCGCGAGGCCGGGGTGACTCTGCCCGCCGCCGAGGGATTCACCGCCCACGCGGGTGCGGGCGTCACCGCCGTGGTGGAGGGGCACGCGCTCGCGATCGGGCGTGCGGCATGGTTGCGCGAGGAGTGGGCCATCGAGGGTGACCCGGCCCTCATCGCCGACCACGAGGCTGCCGGAGCAACCCCGATCGTCGTCGCGATCGACGGCGCGGTGGTGGGTGTCATCGTGCTCGCTGACACCCTCAAGCCGACCTCGGCCCTTGCCATCGAACGGCTGCGGGCGCTGGGCCTCGACCCCGTTCTGCTCACGGGTGACAACGAGGGTGCGGCCGAAGCGGTTGCCGCCCAGCTCGGCATCGATGACGTGCGCTTTGGCGTGACCCCCGCGGGCAAGCTCGAGGTGATTCGACAGCTTCAGGCAGACGGTCACGTCGTGGCAATGGTCGGCGACGGTGTCAACGACGCGGCGGCGCTCGCCGCTGCCGACCTCGGTATCGCGATGGGGGGCGGCACCGATGCAGCAATGGCCGCGTCAGACCTCACCGTTGTCAGCGGTGATCTGCTCGTCGTGGTCGACGCCATTCGGCTCGCGCGGCGCACGCTGCGCACGATCATCGGCAACCTGTTCTGGGCCTTTGGCTACAACGTGGCCGCGATTCCGATCGCGATGCTCGGATTGCTCAACCCGCTGCTCGCGGGGCTCGCGATGGCGTTCTCGAGCGTGTTTGTCGTCACGAACTCACTCCGGCTTCGCGGCTTTAGGCCGCAGGCGCGCTAGCGGCGGCCGGGTCAGTCCGACGCTCGAGCCCGCACGCGGGGCAGACCCAGCGACACCGGCAGGCGCAACTCGCCCACCGCGCCGGCCGGCACCACGGGCGACGCGGGGGGCACGGGCGGCACGGAAATGTAGGCGGCGCCGAGGGGTGGGCGAGCATCCGCCTCGCCGCGGTTCGGCCAGAGGGCGAAGGCGCGCTCTGCTTGCGCGGTGATCGTGAGCGAGGGGTTGACGCCGAGGTTGGCCGAGATGGCGGCGCCGTCCACAACGTGCAATCCATCGTGGCCAAACAGGCGGTGGTACGGGTCGACCACTCCCGTCTCGGCCGAATCACCGATGGGGCAGCCGCCCAGAAAGTGCGCGGTCATCGGGATGTCGAAGACCTCACTGATGCCCGTCTGCGCGTAGCCGTTCATGTGCTTCGCCATGAGCTCGTACGTCTCATTGGCCTGCGGAATGAAGGTGGGGTTCGGCTCGCCGTGACCCTGGCTCGAGCGCAAGCGGAAGCCGCCGAACGGCCCGCGACCCGCCCGCACCGTGAGCGAGTTATCGCGGTTTTGCATGACGAGGCCCACGATCGAGCGGCGGCTCCAGCTGCCGATTCCGAAGATCATCGAGAACACGCGCCCGGGGTGGCGCAGCAATTCGCCGATCCAGAGCAGCCAGCGCGGCGTGCGGGTGCCGCCCGGCACCGCGATGGTCGCGAGCAGCGCGAGGGCGTTTGACCCGTGACCGTAGCGGCAGGGTTCGACGTGCGTGTGGTCGTCGGGGTGAATCGACGAGGTGATCGCGACGCCTCGCGTCATGTCGACCCCGCGAGAGTGTCGCAGGGCCGTGGATGCTCCGCCCAAGGCCTCGGAATTCGTCCGCGTCAGCTCGCCCAGACGCTCAGAGATGCCCGGCAAGTGCCCCTCGGCCTTCATGCGGTGCAGCAGCTGCTGGGTGCCCCACGCGCCCGCCGCGATCACGACCTGATCGGCAGTGATCGTTCGCTCGGTGCGGCGACCCTTGCCGGTGCGGCGCGTGGTGATGGTGTACCCACCGCCCGCTCGCGGGGCAACACGCGTCACGGTGGTGAGCGGTTGCACGACCGCACCCGCCGACTCGGCGAGGTGCAGGTAGTTCTTGACGAGTGTGTTCTTCGCGTTGTGACGGCACCCGGTCATGCACTCGCCGCACTCGATGCAGCCGCGGCGCGCGGGACCTGCCCCGCCGAAGTAGGGGTCGGGGGCCTCAACACCCGCACCCTCGCCGAAGTAGACGCCCACGGGCGTGAGGTGAAAACTCTCGGGCACGCCCATGTCGGCCGCGACCCTTTGCATGATCTCGTCGGCCGGTGTGATCGTGGGGTTGAGGGTGACGCCGAGCATGCGCGAGGCTTGGTCGTAGTAGGCGTCGAGTTCCGACTTCCAGTCGGTGATGTGCGCCCACTGGCGATCGGTAAAGAATGCGTCTGATGCGGGCCGGTAGAGCGTGTTGGCGTAGACGAGCGAGCCACCGCCGACTCCCGCTCCGGCCAGAATCATGACGTCGTCAAGAATGTGGATGCGCTGAATGCCGAGCAGCCCGAACGCGGGCGCCCAAAAGAACTTCTTGAGACTCCACGAGGTCTTCGCGAACTCGTCGTCAACGAACCGGCGACCCGCTTCGAGCACCGTGACCGAGTAGCCCTTCTCGATGAGCCGCAGCGCGGCGACCGAGCCGCCGAAGCCCGACCCGACCACGACCACATCGTTGTGTTCGACGGCGCCACTCATGATCAGCCCTTCTGGTAACTCGCGATGGCGGCGGCACCGATCGGCGCCGCGATGACCCAGGAGTCGATGCCCGCAAAGCGCGTGAGTCGCCGAGCGGTCACGTGCGCGGTCGTGTTGTCGATGTACCAGAGCGGAGTCGGCGAGGGCTTCCACACCCCGCTTCCGACAGTGCGCTCGACGTGCGCGGGGTCGAGCAGCAGGGCGTTGTGCACGATGCCGATGCCACTGCCGATGTCGGCGAGTGTGTGACCGGGAAAAGCGCCCCAACTACCGCCGGCCATGCCGAAGATCGTGCCTGTCCACGCGTTGATTCCCACGGTGCCGTAGCGCAGCTCGGCAACGGCCTGGTCGAAGTGGTCGCCGAGCGCGTCGCGTGTGCGGGGGTGGATGTGGATGCCCGCGCTGAGCGTGCCCGCCAGGCGTTCGTTGACGAACGCGACCGCAGCATCCAGATAGCCACCGGGTTCGCGCGTGCCGGGCAGCCGCACGATGCCGAGAGTCGGGCCGAAGGCCTCGACCGTAAACAGATGTTCGTCGGCCTTCTCGGAGTCGAGGTGATCAACGAGGGTGCGCGGCGCGTTGGGGTCGCCGCCCAACACCGCTGCGTCGGGGTGCATCGTCACGACGGCCAGTTGGCGACTGGATGCGCCCGGGTAGTACGCGGGGCGCTCGGGCGCGGCGATGAGGTCCTGGCGCAGCGCCTCGACGAACTCATCGGCGCGTTGCCACGCGGCAGGGATGACGACGATCTGGGTCGCGACGCAATTGAAGCCGCTGTTGTGCAGGCGTTGCGTGGCGATATTGCGGGCAACGTCGGTGACGTTCTCGCTCGTCCAGCCGTCTTCAGGCACGACGATCGCCGGGCCGACGCCTCCGAGCTCGCTCGTGAGGGGCTTGCTCAGAAGGGGAGTGCCCGCTTTGCGGCGCTTCTCGGCGTCGACATCGGTTCCCCACACGATCGCGTCGTGCGTGTGCCGGCTGCCTGTCATGTGCACCGCGTCGATCGATTCGTGGTGAATTAGGGCGGCGCCCACCTCGGGCCCGCCCTCGACAAACTGCACGACGCCGAGTTCGACGAGGGGAGCAAACGCCTGCTTCATGGCCTCGGCCAGCGACGCGTTGACCGGGTTGAACTTGACCATGACGGCCGAGGCCTCGCCATAGAGCACCGTCAACACGTCGAGCGCGGGAATACCCGTGATGTTGCCGGCGCCGAGCACGAGGGTTACGCGTGGCGCGCGATTCGGGTCGCGCAAGGCGCGAGCCACGCCCCGCCGTGCCTCGTCGAGCGTGACTCCCGGTCGCAACCACAGCCGCGCTTCGTAGCCCTGCAGCACGATGTCTTTCGGCAGGTACGGAAAAACCTTGAGGGTCGTGCGGCCGCCCGGGGCCGTACCCAACTCGACCTCGTCGATGGGCGAGCGGCCCTTCTCGACGAGTTTCAGGGTCTTCTCGATCGCACTCGTGGCCGTGATGACCGAGTAGGGGCCGCTCGACCACTCTTCGCCCGCCGCCGGGCTGCGGGGGTCGATGCCCTTGTACGCGCACGCGGCCTCCACCCACGCGGGCGCTGCCGCGAGAGTTGACGCGCGCACGGCACCCAACAGTGCGCGGCGCTCGCTGATCGACATGCGCACCCATCGCTCGGCGCCCTGACGCAGGGCACGCAACGAC
>JAAFHT010000074.1 GCA_013297625.1 Actinomycetota bacterium
CACCGACGAGCGGCACTTCGGGGGCGAGCAAAATCAGCACCGGCTGGCACGCGAGTTGCGCCGCGAGAGGCACGGCAATGGCGAGGGCGAGCGGGGCGGGCAGCACCCGTTCAAGCACGGCCGCGAGCGGCCCGGCGAGCACGAGCAGCGCCGCGGTTGCGAGAACAGAGAGCACGAAGCCGTACTCGCGCGCGATCCACGGGTCGAGCACCACGATGCCGAGCACGGCAAGCCCGAGCACCGGGAGTCCGCGCGCCGGTCGACCGCTCACGAGCGCGAGGAGCACGACGCTCGCCATCACCGCGGCGCGCACCACGCTCGGCTCGGGAGTCACGAGCACGACGAATCCGCCCAACGCGACAAGCGCCGCGACGACGCGCACCGGACGCGGCCATCGCGCGAGCGCTCCGAGCCCGAGCACGAGCCCCACGACAATCGCGCAGTTTGCCCCCGACACAGCAGTGAGGTGGCTGAGCGCACTGCTCTTCATGTCGGCGTCGAGGTCGTCACTCACCGCGGTTGTGTCGCCGATCGCCAGCCCCGGCAAGAGGTCGGCACCGTCGCCCGCGAACGGCGCCATGAGCGCGAGAAAGCCCGCGCGGAGGCTGTCGGCACCCGCGACCAGCGCCGGGGCCGACGCCACGTGCTCGAGGGTGGTGACGGGCCGGACGAGCGCGACGCGGTCGTCGCCCACGTCGAGAGCGATGAGTCGCACGCGCCCCTCGAACCGAGCACCCAACGACTGGCGCTCGGTGATCTCGAGCCCGAGAACGCGCACGGGAACCCGAACCGCGACGAGCCCGGCCTCGGTGCGCGCCGCGACGACGAGTGCGTCGGCACTCACTCCGCCCCAGCCGCCGCCGCTGTACGCGGGCGGCGGCACGACTGACTGCTCGAGTTCGAGCACGACCGACACGGTGCCGCCGTGCTCGAGCGCCTCGGCCAACGCGGGCGGCGTGCGTGCAGGTGCTGCGAGAGCAACCGCGGCCGCCATGACCGCGATCGCGAGCACGCTCGGGATGCTCACGACGAGCAGCTCACGCGCTCGAGCCGCGCGGCGCGCGCTCGCGAGCGTCGCGCCGCCGGGCTGCCCCGGGCCCGCGCTCGGCATCCGCGTCCACCAGAGCCACGCGAGCCCGCCGAGCGCCCCGGCCGCGGCCGCGAGCATCACGGCAAGGGCGACCCCCGGCACCCCGGCGAGCACGACCGCGGTGAGCCACCCGGCGAGGGCGGGGATCGCGAGGCGAGCATCCACGACCCGCTCCCGCGCTACCGGTAGATGCTCGTCGGCGCCGACCGCCCCGCTCACACCGTGGCCTGGTCGCGCATGCCATCGAGTGTCTTCTCACCGATGCCGCTCACGGCGGTGAGTTCGTCAACGCTGCGGAAGGGGCCGTTCTCGTCGCGCCACGCGATGATGCGGGCCGCGAGCGCGGGGCCGACGCCCGGCAGTGCTTCGAGGGCCGTGGCATCGGCCGTGTTGATGTTGACGCGACCATCAGCGGCGACCCCGCTGCCAGCGCCGGGCACCGAGGCCGGAACCTCGCCGACACGAGGAACGCGCAATTGCTCGCCGTCGGCCACGACGCGCGCGAGGTTGACGCCCGTGAGGTCGGCGTCGGATGCGGGGCCTCCCGCGCTCGCGATGGCATCGACGACGCGACTGCCAAGCGCGAGCTCGACAATGCCCGGCTCGGCCACGGCGCCGATGACGTGGAGCACGACGACATCCACCGAGACCGCGTCGGCGGGTTCGTCAGTGGTCGAGGTGTCTGCGGTGATCTCGACGGTCTGGCCACCCGGGGTCATGACGGAACCGACGACCGCGGCGCCGACGCCGAGCAACGCGAGCACGACGACACCGCCAAGGGCGGCGCGCACGCGCAGGCTTCGACGCGGAGGCCCGGGCGCAGCAGTCACGCGCGCAGGTTAGGCCTGCGGCACGCGAAACAGCGCCCCGAAGGACGCGACGCGAGGATTAGGGCTTGACGGTCGCGATGTTGACGATGCGCGGAGCCCGCGCGATCACTTGCGCAATCTCGCGGTCGCCCACAGCCCGTTTGACGGCCTCGGATGCCCGCGCCAAGGCCTCGAGCTCGTCATTGCCGATCGTCGGGCTCACCTCGAACTTGTCGCGCATCTTGCCGTCGACCTGCACGATCGCCGTCACCGTCTCGTCGATGAGCAGCATCGGGTCGGCCTTGCGCCAGCCCGCGAAGGCGACAAGCCCGTCGCGACCCGCAGCCTCGTCGCGACGCCCGAGGCGCGACCACATGTCTTCGGCCGTGTAGGGCGCGAAGAGCGAGAGGGCAATGGCAACAACCTCGACGGCCTCGCGCACGGCAGCGTCGGCTGGGCCGGCGCCCGTGTCGACGGTCTTGCGAATGGCGTTGACGAGTTCCATCGTGCGCGCCACGGCGACGTTGAACTTGAAAGCTTCGATGAGCCCCGGAACATCGGAAAGGAACCGGTGCGTCACCCGGCGCAACGCCTGGTCGCCCATTGCTGGGTCGGCATCCACCGGCGACGTCACCTCACCCGAGAGTCGCCAGGCACGCGCCAAGAACTTTTGCGAGCCCGTCACCGAGACGTCGCGCCAGTCGATGTCGTCTTCGGGCGGGCCCGCGAACGCCATCGTCAAGCGCACGGCGTCGACGCCATAGCTGTCGAGCTCTTCGGTGAAGTAGACGAGGTTGCCCTTCGACTTCGACATCTTCGCACCGTCGAGAATGACCATGCCCTGGTTCAGCAGCGCGCTGAAGGGCTCGGTGAAGCTGACGTAACCGAGGTCGAACAGCACCTTCGTGATGAAGCGCGCGTAGAGCAAGTGCAAAATCGCGTGCTCGACGCCGCCGACGTACTGGTCGACGGGAGCCCACTTCTCGGCGAGAGCCGGGTCGAAAGCCTGCGTGCTGTCGCTCGGGTTCAAGAAGCGCAAGAAGTACCACGACGAGTCGACGAAGGTGTCCATCGTGTCGGTGTCACGGCGAGCCGGCTGGCCGTCGGGCGTGGTCGTCTCGACGAACGCGGCAACGCCACCGAGCGGCGAGGTGCCCTTGGGCTTCATGTCGATGCCCGCGGCGTCGGGCAGCAACACCGGCAGGGCATCCAGCGGCACGGGCACTTCGGTGCCGTCGTCGGTGTACATGATCGGAATCGGCGTGCCCCAATAGCGCTGGCGGCTAATCAGCCAGTCGCGAAGGCGATAGGTCTTGGATGCCCGCCCCGTGCCGCGCCCTTCGAGCAGTTCGATCGCGCGCTTGATGGCGTTCTGCTTGCTGAGGCCGTCGAGCGGCCCCGAGTTGATCATGCGCCCGTCACCCGTGAGTGCCTCGCCGGTGGCCAAGGGGTCGAGCGCAGCCGGTTCTGACGGGTGCGGGTCTCCCGACTCGAGCATCTCAGGCGTGATGACCGGAATCGCGCCCGTGACGGGAGCGTTGGTGTCGACGACGACCGTCACCGGCAGGCCGTGAGCGCGCGCGAAGTCGAGGTCGCGCTGGTCGTGCGCGGGCACGGCCATGATGGCGCCGTGGCCGTAGTCGGCGAGCACGTAGTCGGCGGCCCACACGGGGATGCGCTCGCCCGTGACGGGGTTGATCGCGAAGCGGTCGAGGAAGACGCCGGTCTTCTCGCGCGAGGTGTCTTGACGGTCGATCTCGGTCTTCTTCTGCACCTCGTCGAGGTAGGCCTGAAAGGCCATGCGCACTTCGGGCGTGGCGCCCGCGGCGAGTTCGGCCGCGAGGTCGCTGTCGGGAGCGACAACCATGAAGGTGGCGCCGAAGAGCGTGTCGGGGCGCGTCGTGAATACCGTGACGGGGCTGTGGTGGCCCTCAATGACGAAGTCAACGTCGGCACCGGTCGAGCGGCCGATCCAGTTTCGCTGCATCGTGAGCACCTTCGACGGCCACGCGCCCTCGAGCTGGTTGAGGTCGTCGAGCAGGCGGTCGGCGTAGTCGGTGATCTTGAAGTACCACTGAGTGAGCTTCTTCTTCTCGGCAATCGCGCCACAGCGCTCACACGCACCCTCGACAACCTGCTCGTTGGCGAGCACGGTCTGGTCGTTGGGGCACCAGTTGACCCAGCTGGCCTTGCGGTACGCGAGTCCCTTCTCGTACATCGTCAAGAACAGCCACTGGTTCCAGCGGTAGTACTCGGGGTCGGAGGTGTGCAGCACGCGGCTCCAGTCGAAGCTCGTGGCGTACCGCTTCATTGAGGCCTTTTGCTGCGCGATGTTCTCGTAGGTCCACTGGCGCGGGTCGGCTCCGCGCTTGATCGCCGCGTTCTCGGCGGGCAGGCCGAATGAGTCCCAGCCGATGGGGTGCAGCACCGTGAAACCCTGCTGGCGCCAATAGCGCGCCACGATGTCGCCGAGGGCGTAGACCTCGGCGTGCCCCATGTGCAGGTCACCGCTGGGGTACGGGAACATGTCGAGCACGTACTTGCGCGGCTTGCTGTCGGCCGGGTCGTCAACGGTAAACGGCTGCAGCTCGTCCCAGATCGGAGCCCAGTGGGCTTCAATGCGGGCCGGGTCGTAGGCGTTCTCGTCGGGGTGCAGCTCGTCGGTCACGTCAGGGTCTCGATTCACAGGGGGTGCGGGGTGCCAAGGCAGAAATGCCAGATTACCGCGTGCCGTGCGCCGCGTCCCCCGCGAGGGCTCGCAGCAGAGCCGTAGCCTTCAAGCGCATCTCGGCCACTTCGGCGAGCGGCTCGCTCAATGCCGTGACACCGCCGCCGGCCCCGACCGTTGCCGTAGCGCCCTCGATGATGATGCTGCGAATGACCATGGCGAGATCAGCGGTGCCGTCGGCGCCGAGGTAGCCGAAGGCTCCCGAGTAGATGCCGCGGGGGGCGCGCTCGAGATCGGCGAGCAGCTCAATGGCGCGTCGCTTGGGTGCGCCCGTCATCGAGCCAGCGGGCAGACACGCGGCGACAGCATCCAGAACGTCGAGGCCCTCGAGTAGTCGACCCTCGACGGTGCTGACCAGTTGGTGCACGTGGGCATAGCTTTCGACCTCGAGCAGGCCCGTGACGGCGATCGAGCCGAGCTCGCTCACGCGCGAGAGGTCGTTGCGCATGAGGTCGACGATCATGAGGTTCTCGGCTTGTTCTTTGTCGCTCGCCGCGAGATCGGCGGCGAGCGCCGCGTCACGTTCGGGGTCAGCGTCGCGAGGACGCGTTCCCTTAATCGGTCGCGTTTGCACCACGCCGTCGGTAACGCGCAAGAAGGTTTCGGGGCTCGCGCTCAACAGAGTTGTGCCGGTGATGCTCAGCAGGGCGCCGTGATGCGCGGGGCTCGAGCGCCGCAAGCGCCGGTAGATCGCGAGAGCGTCGAGCGGTGAGCCGTCGGCGCTCTGGGCGCTCGATTGCGTCGTCAAACACAGTTGATACGCATCGCCGTCGCGAATCGACAGCTGGCACTGTCGCACGAGCTCGGCGTAGTGCGCATCGGTATCGCGTTCGACGATCGGTCGGAGCGCCACAGGCGAGCCGGGCGGGTCGACGGATGCTGTCGCCGCCCGCGCGAGCACCGCGAGCATCTCGTGCCGCCACTCGTCGAGCTCGCCGCTCCACTCGCCCGAGCCGTTCGCGTCGAGCGCCACGAGTCGGGCGCTGCGCGTGGAGTGGTCGAACGACACGCCGCGGTCGACGCGCAGCCAGGCCGCGCGGTGGTTGCTCGGCACGGGCGGAACGGGCATGCCCATGGTCTCGTCGCGCAGCTCGTAGCCGAACCAGCCAATGAGCCCAAGGGGCACCGGGGCACCGCCGGCCGACGCCTCACCGACGAGCGCCGCAAGCTCGGCGCGCAATTGCGGCAGCACGGGTAACGCATGATCGAGCGCCAGCGGCTGACCCACCGCAACAAGGCTGCGCCCCGTGAGTGCGCCGAGCCCCGAGTCGAGCCACACGAGCCCGTCGAGCGACGGCGCCTCGGCCGCGAGCGCCATGACGAGCGCCTCGGCGCTCGGCGGCGCCGCGATCGGATGCTCGAGAACGCCGCGCCGCATACCCTCAATGCTATGAGCGAGCTCGGGGAGGGGTGGCACCCGTGGCGCCCGAGCGCCGACACGCCGTGGGTCGAGCTCGACTGGTGTGACCCGCACGAGGGCCGGCTCCTCGTCGCCGACTCGTGGCGCGTGGTCGACGGGCGCGTTCGCGGGCTTGATTTTCATCGAGCCCGCTTTCTCACCGCGACCGCCGCTCTTCGCTCAGACGGCCACGCCTTCTGGCGTGACGTTCTCGCTGCTCTCCCCCACACGGGCGACTGGTTTCCGCGGGTCGAGCTGCGAGAACGCGCCGACGGCACGCAGCTGGGCCTGCGTCTGCGGCCGACTCCCCCCACGAGCACAGAGGTCGTCGTCGCGACCGCCCCGCACGACCCGCGCACGCAGCCTCTCGTAAAGGGTCCTGACCTTGACTCCCTGCAAGCCCTGCGCGTGGCCGTGCACCCGAGCGGCGCCGGCGAGGCAATCATCGTGGATGCTCGCGGCGCCATCATCGAAGGCGCCTACAGCGGCCTGCTCTGGTGGCGAGGCGAGACGCTCGTGCGTCCGCGAGATGCGATGCCGCGCATCCCGAGCGTGACGGTGCACCTCGTGCTCGACGCCGCGCGCGCCGCCGGAGTTGAGCTCGCCGAGGCCGAGGCGCTGCCCGCTGAGCTCGAGGGCTGCGAGCTCTGGGTACTGAACGCCCTGCACGGTCTGCGGACAGCCTCGCAATGGATTGACGGGCCCACTCTTGCGACCCCGCGGCATGCCGTTCGCGGCCGACAGTGGCTCGACAGCGCGAAAAGCGAAAGCGCTTCCACGTCACCCGCATTGGGGGGGTAGCGAATTCTTCGGATGCGAGGGCCCCTCCGCATAGACTGAGCGGGCCAGATTGGGGTCTGGCACCAGAGGGGGATCTGACGTGTCCGACGATGAATACGGCCGAGTGCCGGCGGGATGGTATCCCGATCCGCTTGGCCTGCCGCAGCTGCGGTGGTGGGACAACCACGCCTGGACCGAGCACGTCTCTGACGCGCGCCAGCCCATGATGCCCTCGCAGACGGCCGCGGCGACGATGTTTGCTGACGACGACCTGCCCTCACGCCGCGCCATGCGTGACACCGATTCTGACTTCGTCGACGACGTTCCTGCTGAGCAGGCTCTGGGTGCCGGCCTTCGCCAGCTTCCGCCGCCGAGCGACGACGATGACCTTCCGCTCGTCACCCCTGCCGCCGCTCAGGCGGCCTCAGCCCCCGCCGCCTCGGCAACCGAGTCGCCTGCCGCCGCAGCGAACACGGCCGCGAGTGCCGCTGACGCGTTCGCCGCCGCCGCGTTCGCCGACCTGCACGCCCAATCGGCCGCGACGACAACGACCGGCCAGCCGAGCATGCCCTGGATCCCCGTGCAAAACGAGGTTGGTTCGGCGGGGTACTCGTCGGCGCCCGGCTACGGCTCGGCCCCTGGCGGCCCGGCGTCGGTGCCGAGCTGGACGGAATCGCCGATCTCGGCGAGCGACCCCGGCCGCCGCGGAACCCAGCAGACGGTCGGCACCACCGCCCTGCACCTGCAGACCGTCGAGGTCTGGGCGATTGTCTTGCTGCCGATGCTGCAGTTGCTGCTGAGCTTGCTTGTTGTGGCGGCCTTTGCGACCGGCCCGAGCGTTGCCTTCATGGCAGCGATCTGGCTGGGGCCGGTGCCCGTTGTGGTCGCCCTCGCCCTCTTCGATGCGCGCTCCCTTCGCCGGCGTGGCATCGACCGTCCCGCTTCCGGATGGTGGGCGGTGCTCGGTTCACCGATTTATCTCTTGGCGCGCGCCGTGCGACTGAGCCGGCTCTCCAGCGCGGCGTACGGCCCGGTGGGTGTGTCGCTGCTGCTCGGTGGCCTTATTGGCGCATCGATTCTTGCCGTTCCCGGTCTTGTGATCGCTGCTTTCCCGGCGTTGTTCGCGAATGAAGCCTCCAACAGCATCGAGTTCACTGCTCGCAGCATTGGCGGCACCATGATGGTCGAGTGCCCGGCGACCCCGCCCCTGTTTATTGGCCAGCAGCTTCGCTGTCCTGCGACCGATGTCAATGGCAACGACGTGGTGATCACCGTGAGCCTTCAACGCTCAAACGGATGGATCGCCTGGCAGGTTGACGACTGGGGCGTCTTCAGCTTGACCCGCTAACCGCCCACGGCAGTCGGCCCGAGGATTCGATTGCAGCCACACCTCAACGAGGAAGACCGGAGCACTGTGAGGACACCACCACCCACGAGCACCCCTGTGGAGGTGCCTGCGGGCTGGTACGCCGATCCGGTTGAAGTGGCCGCGTCAGGATTCGCGACGCAGCGGCGGTGGTGGGATGGCGCGCAGTGGACGCAGCATGTGGCTCCGCTCGCAACTCCGGTGAGTCCGGCCGTGTCGAACGAGACGCTCGCGGCCGTGACGGCTGCGAGCGCCGCCGCGGTGGGCTCGTCGAGCCGGCCATCGAGCGCCGCGATCGCCTCGTCAGCAGCCGTCGGCCTCGCTCCGGCAACCGTGACTCCAGACGACTCGACGCGCGCCGCCGAGTCGATGCCGTTGCACGCGCTCGACCCAGCCTCGGGTAAGCCCGCGCAATCACCGAACGCCGTGCGCACCTTCACGCCGCCTGCTGACCCCCCTCAGGCCGAGGCGGTGCACTACGAACCGTTCTCGATGCGCGATCGACTCACGGCGGCGCCTCACCGCTCAACCCGCGAGCTGAGAAACCCCCGCCACTTGCCCGTGAACACGGTTTCGGTCTGGCTCATCGCCACCATGCCCATCACGCAAGCACTCATGGTGTTGTGGGCCGTCACCGCACTGCCTGCCGAGAGCGCACTGTGGGCGGCGGCGATCGCGATTGTCATTTCGGCCATCCTGACGGCTGCTCTGGCTTCTCACGACACGCGCATCATGAGGGGCGCGGGTCACGCCCGCACGGCTCCGTTGCTCACTGCCATCGTCGCTCCCCCGGTCTACCTCGGAATGCGCGGCCTGCGGGCGCTTCGGGCAACGGGAGTTCCGCCGTGGCCACTGGTCGTCTGGCTCGCGACTCAGCTCACGGTCATTGGGGTGTGGGTGACCGTCGAGCCCGCAGCAGTGCAAGCCGTGCAAGCCGTGCTCAACGGTCTCTCATAGTCAGCACAGATTCGCGTCATCGAGCCACCGTAGGCTCGTTCTATGGACGAGGGGCGCAACCGCCGAGGCGCGAGCCTCGAGGTACTGCGCGCTGAGGCTCACGACGAACTCACCACGGTCATCCACGCACGTGCCCGGGGCGGCGACGACCCGTGGGACTTCATCCCCGACCTTCCGACGGTTGATGAACTGGTCGTGTGGATGCTCCGTGCCGAACGCATTCGCGACGACGATGGTCGCCTACCAACGCCCGCGCGTGACTACCGGGTGCTGCGCCAGATAGCGCTTGACCACCCCGAACTCACGACCACGGTATGGACAATGTTGGGCCGTCTGGCTCATTGAGGTGCGGCGATGTGCCCGCCCGCGCAGGCGCAATCGGCGCAAAAACGTGAGTTTTTGTGTCCCCCTAAGAGGGGACCCGCCCGCTCTGCCGCCTTGAGCCCAAGAGTTCTACCATTTAAGTCGGCAGAGACGTGCTCGTTCTACCCGCTCCGCACTTCTCACTCCCGCTGCCGTAGTGCTGTTGAGGACTCCCGATGACCCACTCGCACAATCCCGAACCAGGGTGGTACGACGACCCTGAGGTTGCCCTGCGCCTGCGCTGGTGGGACGGCACCGTATGGAGCCACCACACGCGGCCCAAGCCCGTGATCGAGCATCCCGCCGAGCAAGCGATCACCGGCCACGTCACCACCAT
>JAAFHT010000160.1 GCA_013297625.1 Actinomycetota bacterium
GTCTGTCGAGGTTCCCCCGACAGACTCGACCCACTCATGCACTCCCACGAGGCCATGGCCACCCGGCGACTGCCGAATGACCGAGGGGCGGGATGCTCGAGCACTGTCGTCGGCATCGTTGCGCACATCGATCGCGAGCGTCTTGTCGAGCCATGTGAGTGTCAACTGGGCATGGGGCGTCAGGGAGTGCTTGAGCGCGTTCGTCAATCCCTCGCGAACGACCCGCACCGCGATCTCCTCCACCGCTGGCGTGAGGGCTCGGGGGGTGCCGCGCTGCACGAAGTCGACATCGAGGCCCTCGGCGCTAAATCCGCTGGCGAGGGCACCGAGGTCGCTCACCGCACGAATCTTCGTCGTGGTGTGCTCCGGCGAGTTCGATGCCGGCTCACCGCGCCGCAGCATCCCGAGCAGGTCACTGATTTCAACCAGAACCGCTTGCGCTGACGTGCTGATGACAGCAAGAGACTGCTGCGAGATGTCAGGGCGGGTCGCGATGTTCTCTCGCGCTGCACCCGCGTGAAGGTTGATGACCGCCATCTGATGGGCGACGCCATCGTGCAGGTCACGCGCGATGCGCAATCGCTCTTCGGCCACTTGGCGCCGCGCCTCGACTTCGCGGCTCTCTTCGGCCTGCTCGGCTCGGGCCAGCAGGGCCACGAGCTGCGCTCGTCGCGACCGTGACCCCTCGGCGAGCGCGACCGCGAGCGCAACAACAAGGGCTACTTGCACGATGGTGCTGTCGGTGAGCGCTGCTGGTCGAATCAGCACGAGCGTCGTGCTCATGAGCACGACAGTCGTCACCGCCACCATGAGAGCACGTCGTCGCGTGGTCGACAGCGCGTAGCTGAACATGACCGCGAGCAGCGCGGCATCCATGCCGAGCGAGTTGAGATCGAACGCTCTCCACGCGAGGGCGATGGCCACGACCGCCACAAGCGAAACCACAGGCATACATCGCCGTGCCGCCACCAGGCCCACCACCACCACGACAACCGCGAGCTGAAGAACCGTGGGAGTCGTGACCACGATGGCCGGCACATCGCCATCGCGACGGATGATCGAGGCAACGATTCCCAGGGCGCACACGATCACCGTCGCCAGCCAGTAGCTGAGTGGCGATCCGCCGATGCGCTGCAGGTCGTTGAGGGGCACCTCGCCATTCTCGGGCAGTAACCCGCGCGGTGCATCCCCTCGACGGCGTATGCCCCGTACCGCAATCGCGGTAGTGCGCTCTGTTTCCTGCCGCGGATGCGCTACCGGAGATTGCCACGCCTGCCAGACGCGCCGACAGCGCTGCGCTCGAAGACTGAAGCAACACGCGTTACCCCTCAACGAAAGGAACTCGAGATGTCGGCAACGGCAATCAGCGTGAAGAACCTGACCAAGACCTACGGGGAAGGATCAGGGCGCTTCGCCGCACTTCGAGGAGTTTCTGTGAAAGCAGAGCTCGGCGAGTCGCTTGCGATCGTCGGCAAGAGCGGGTCGGGCAAATCGACCCTCATGCATGTCATGGCACTTCTCGACGAACCCTCTGGCGGAAAAGTCACGGTCATGGGCCAGCGGGCCACAGGGCTGCGCTCGGCAGAACTCAACGCGCTGCGAAACGAAACCTTTGGCTTCGTCTTTCAGCAGTTCTTTCTCATCCCGGGCGCATCCGTGCTCGAGAACGTGATGCTGCCGCTCACGATCGCCGGCGTTTCTGGCCGCGAGCGCCGTCGGCGCGCGATGGAGACCCTCGAACAACTCGAGATCGCCGACAAGGCCAGCAACCGAGCGACCGATCTCTCGGGTGGCCAGAAGCAGCGCGTGGCGATCGCCCGCGCTCTCGTCAACGGACCCAGCGTGATCTTCGCGGATGAGCCGACCGGAAACCTCGACTCGGCTACGGGCGAAGTGGTCGAAGACATCTTGTTCACGCTCAATCGCGAGAAGGCGATCACCCTCGTGATCGTCACGCATGACCAAACACTCGCCGCTCGGTGCGATCGGCGCGTCTACCTGAAAGACGGACTCGTCGTTACTCCGAAGGAGCTCACCTCATGAAAACCACCGACATCGTCGCTTCGGCAGTGAAGTCGACCTTTCGCAGCAAACTGCGCACGAGCCTGACCGTCATCGCGATCGTCATCGGTGCGTTCACGATCACGATCACGAACGGCCTCGGCACGGGCATCAACGCCTACATCAACGACACCGTCGCCGCAATTGGCGCCGACAATGTGCTGACCGTCACGAAGACTCCCGACACCTCGAACGAAACCGACGAGGGCGTGCGGTTGTACGACCCCGAGTCGTCGCGCGTCGTGAACAACAACACCCCTCCTGGCCCGGGGGCGGCGGAGACCGTGGAGGCCATCACCGACGCCGACATCGAACTACTGCGCGAGCTCGACACCGTGGAGTCGGCCGAGCGGCAAGTGCAAGTGAGCCCCGACTTCATCCAATTGGGCGAGGGCGAACGGTTCGAGTTCACGATCTCGAACTTCGTGCCCGGCGCAACCCTGCAGTTGGCGGCGGGTGAGCAACTTAACAACGACAGCGATGACCTTCAGCTGATCATCCCCCTCGACTACGCCACGGCGCTCGGGTGCGACGAGCCTGCCGACTGCGTCGGCCTTGTCGCAACGCTCGCCGTGACCGACGCGACCGATGTGCAGCACCTCGTCGAGGCCGACGTG
>JAAFHT010000086.1 GCA_013297625.1 Actinomycetota bacterium
GGGAATCTTCTCGTCGGCGAGCTTCAGGATGGCCGGCACGAGCCCGACCGTCGACACCGTGATGTGCCGAGCGCTCATGCCGAGGCCGTTCGGCTGGGGCTCGACCATCGTGCGCACCGCATCCATCACGCGGTTGTAGTTGGCGAGCGGCTCGCCCATTCCCATGAAGACAATGTTGCTGACGCGCTCGGGCGTGGTCTCGCCGCGCTTCTTGCCACCCAGCTCGCCCGCGGCGATGGCCGCATTGGCCTGCACGATCTGGTCGACGATCTCTGCGCTCGACATGTTGCGCGTCAGCCCCGCTTGGCCCGTCGCGCAGAACGGGCAGTTCATGCCACACCCGGCCTGGCTTGAGACGCACAGGGTGATTCGACCGGGGTAACGCATGAGTACGCTCTCGACTAGGGCGCCGTCGTGAAGCTTCCAGAGAAACTTGATCGTGTCGCCCTTGTCGGTGCGCAAGCGACGCACCTCGGTCAAGAGCGGCGGAAGCATGCCGGCGACAAGTTCATCGCGCACACCCGCGGGCAGATCAGTCATGGCTGCGGGGTCGGTCGTGTAGTGCGTGAAGTAGTGGGTGCTCAGTTGCTTGGCGCGAAAACCGGGCAGGCCGAGTTCGATGACGCGCGCCGTGCGCTCTTCGGGCGTCAGATCGGCGAGGTGCACGGGCGGCTTGCCGCGCTTCGGCTCAGCGAATTGCAGCACCGGGCGGCCGTCGGGCCCCATCTTTTGCTGCCAACCCTCGGTCGTGGGGCGCACTTGCGGTCGGGCATCCGTCGTCGATGGCGGGGTCGCGGCCGTGCCGTTGTTGCGGATGCCGTGCTCGCCTGCCATGCCTCCAGGGTACGCGGTCGACGCGGTTCCCTTCGGCGTCGGCAAGCGGCATAGTGGTGACGCCATCAATCGACGTTGCGAGGAGACCCCCGTGCCCACCTACATGCTCATCATGCGCGCCACCGACGAGGGCTTGGCCGCGAGCTTGTCTGGCGACTTCGAGGCGATCATCAACGCCATGGGCGCCTTCAACGAGGCGAT
This sequence comes from Actinomycetota bacterium, assembly GCA_013297625.1. Classification (GTDB taxonomy): domain Bacteria; phylum Actinomycetota; class Actinomycetes; order Actinomycetales; family Microbacteriaceae; genus Microcella. The sequence goes on from JAAFHT010000086.1 coordinate 1,036, forward strand.
GATCACCGCCGGCGTCATGGTGGGTGGCGACGGGCTGAGTGACCCGAGTGAGGGTTTCGTCATCGACTTCTCGACGCCTGACCTCGCTGTAACCGATGGCGCCTACGGCCCGACCGAGGCGCTCTTCAACGGCTACTGGACGATCCGCGTCGCCGATCGCGACGAGGCCATCGCCTGGGCCCGCCGATGCCCGATGGGCGCCGGCCAGAAGCTCGAGGTGCGTCGCGTCACCGATGAGAGCGACTTCGCCGACTTCGCCGACAACGAATTCATTCAGAAAGAGGCCGGCTGGCGCGACGCGCTCGGGAGCGACGCCGTCGACAACTGATCAGCGGGCGAGCACGGCCTCGATCTGACCGGCCGCCGAGCTGAAGCCCTCGATCATTCCCATCCGGGTCACGAGCTCGAGATCGTCGACCGACGCATACGAGAACACCACCGTCATGCGCGTGCGATTCTCGTCGAGCGCCTCGAACCGCACATCGCACTCCCCCGCCGGCATCTCGGGGTTGTCGGTGCCGTCGTCGTGGCTGAATCCTTCATCGAACCGCACGTGCCCCGGGGCCTCGATTTCAGTGACACGCATCCACGCGGCAGAGATCTCGCCGCTCGGACCGGTCATGTGGTAGCTCACCCGACCGCCGACCGTGAAGTCGTGGGCGGTGACCGAAGCCGGCCACTCCGGCGGCCCCCACCATCGCTCGAGCTGCCGCGGGTCTGCCCACAGCTGCCAAACACGTTCGATCGGGGCGGCGTGTTCGGTCACGAAGGTGAGGCTTAGCGCCTCGAGATCGGTCTGCGCGCTCATGACAGGCATGGGGTGCTCCTTTAGTGCTCGGGATCCTCGGCGAGGATTCTGTCGATCGCTTCGGCTCGATGCCGCCAGAGGGTCTCGAAGTGCTCTAGCAGCAGGCGTGCGCGCTCGATCGTCGCCGGGTCGGCGTGCACGATCTGCTCTCTCCCCCGGCGTTGCTTGACGACGAGGGATGCGCGCTCGAGCACCGCGACGTGCTTCTGCACGGCGGCAAAGCTCATGGCGTACTCCGAGGCGAGGCTCGACACCGATTGCTCTCGCGCGATGACCCGAGTCACGATGTCGCGCCGCGTCGTGTCGGCGAGCGCGTGGAAAATCGCATCGACGTTACCGTCGCTCATCGTCGCCATTCGCACAACCATTTGGTTGTATATTATCGATCGCGGCCGTGGGGGGTCAATCACTCCGAGCGGCGGTGACCATCAGTAGCCTGAAGTACGGCCCGCGGGTCTCTTGTCGCTCCGCACGGCCTCCCCGCCACCCGCACCCTGGAGCCCGACGTGGACCGAATAACCCCCGGCATCATTGCCATCGTCATCGGCGCAATCGTGGCCGTGCTGCTCTTCGTGCCGTTCGTCGCCGCGAGCTATCGCCTACGAGGCGGCATGACGGTAGGGCGCACGATCGGCTGGGCGGCCCTGCTCGTGTCGTTCTTGGCGATCTGGACCTACACGATCCTTCCGGCCCCGGCAATCACCGACGACTACCGGTGCTCGACGCCCAACCTCGATTTGCTCACCGACATCCGCGACATTCTTCTCATTCAGCAGTCGGGCACGAGCCTCATCGCCAACGCGGCCCTGCAAGTCGTCGTGCTCAACATCATCTTCTTCATGCCGCTGGGCTTTCTCGTGCGCTACCTCTTTGGGTGGGGCGTCGCGCGCGCCGCCCTGAGTGGGCTGGTGGTGTCGCTCGCGGTCGAGACCACGCAGTTGACGGGTATCTGGGGGCTCTACCCCTGCTCGTACCGGCTCTTCTCGGTCACTGACCTCACCCACAACACTCTCGGCGCCGTCATCGGTTCGCTCATTGCACTCGCTCTGCTACGTCGTCGACAGGCCCTCGCACCCTCGGTTGCCGAGCCCCGACCCGTGACCGTGGGCCGTCGACTGCTCGGGATGCTCATCGACGTGCTCGTCTTCAGCCTCGTGTCGCTCATCGCCGGCCTCGGAGTGTCACTGCTCCGGCTCCTCGTGATCGCCCCCGGCTCGCCGACCGTGACCGACCCGCTCGAGACCGCGCTCGGCATCGGCATCGGCCTTGCCGTCTATCTCGTGCCGGTGCTCGTGACCGGTACGACGATCGGCGAATCCGCGGTGCTGTTGCGAGCAACCGGAGGGTGGAAGCCCACCGTGCTCGCGCGGCTCGTGCGGGCCACCCTCGGGCTCGGCGGAGTGATCGTGCTGAGCGAGCTCGTTCCGGTCGTGGGCGACGCGCTCTCCCTCGCCCTCCTGGTCGCCATCATCGTGACCGTGCTGGTCGATCGTGAACGTCGCGGACTCGCCGCGCGCGCCGCGGGCCAACACGTCGTTGACGCTCGCGAGCCCGCCGCGCGCTAGATCCGGCTAGTCGGTGCCAGAGTCAAACGACGAGGCCTCGTTGGCCGCGTCGACGGCTTCGGCGAGAGCCTCGCGCTCGGCCGTGAGCGGCACGGCGTGCTCGACGACCTCGTCAGACTCCCCCGCCGTGATGCTGCCGACAAGTGCCGCCGTCGCACCGCCGATGAATCCCTGCGCGGCGTATTGCTCCAGCCGCGCGCGCGAGTCGGCGATGTCGAGGTTGCGCATCGTGAGCTGACCGATGCGGTCAGTGGGGCCAAAGGCCGCGTCGCCGACGCGCTCCATCGAGAGCTTCTCGGGCGAGTACGACAGGCCCGGGCCGCTCGTGTCGAGAATCGTGTAGTCGTCGCCGCGACGAAGTCGCAGCGTCACGGTGCCGGTCACGGCCGAGCCCACCCACTTCTGGATGCTCTCGCGCAGCATGAGCGACTGCGGGTCAAGCCACCGGCCCTCGTACATGAGGCGGCCGAGGCGTCGGCCTTCGGCGTGGTAGTTCGCGATGGTGTCTTCGTTGTGCACGCCATTGAGGAGGCGTTCGTACGCGATGTGCAGCAGGGCCATTCCGGGAGCCTCGTAAATGCCGCGGCTCTTCGCCTCGATGATGCGGTTTTCGATCTGGTCGCTCATGCCCAAGCCGTGGCGGCCGCCAATGCGGTTCGCTTCGAGCACCAGGTGCACAGCATCCGTGAATTCGACGCCGTTGAGGGCGGTCGGGCGACCCTCGACGAACGTGACCGTGATGTCTTCGGTCGCGATGTCGACCGCGGAGTCCCAGAAACGCACGCCCATGATGGGTTCGACCGTCTCGAGCGAGACGTCGAGGTGCTCGAGCGTCTTAGCTTCGTGTGTGGCGCCCCAGATGTTGGCGTCGGTGGAGTAGGCCTTCTCGGCCGAGTCGCGGTAGGGGAAGCCGTGGGCAACGAGCCACTCGCTCATCTCTTGGCGGCCGCCGAGCTCGGTGACGAAGTCAGCGTCGAGCCAGGGCTTGTAGATGCGCAAGCGAGGGTTGGCGAGCAAGCCGTAGCGGTAGAAGCGCTCGATGTCATTGCCCTTGTAGGTGCTGCCGTCGCCCCAGATTTCGACGCCATCGTCTTTCATGGCGCGCACGAGCATCGTGCCGGTGACGGCGCGACCAAGCGGCGTGGTGTTGAAGTAGGCCTTGCCGCCGCTGCGAATGTGGAACGCTCCGCACGCGAGTGCCACGAGCCCCTCTTCGACGAGAGCCGCCTTCGCATCGACGAGTCGACTGATCTCGGCGCCGTACTCTTTCGCCCGGCCAGGCACGGCCTCGACGTCGGGCTCGTCGGGCTGACCGAGGTCGCCCGTGTAGGTGCACGGAATCGCGCCCTTATCGCGCATCCACGCGACGGCCACAGAGGTGTCGAGACCTCCAGAGAAAGCGATGCCGACGCGTTCGCCGACGGGCAGAGAGGTCAGAACTTTAGACACAGGCTCAGCCTATCGGCGGTGCGGGTGCGGCCTCGCGCCCGCGAGAGCCAGCTCGACACGCCCTCGAAACACGCGGGCCCTACGATGAGCCATCCCCTGATTCGCCACGCCGCGCCCTCCTGGAGTATTCGTGACCCGACACGCTGCACCCCGACGCCTCTCGCCCAGTTCCCGCTGGGGGGTCACCCTGCTCGCCACGCTGGGTGCACTGGCGATGACGCTCTCGGGGCCGGGCGCTTCGGCGACCACGATCGATCCTTCCGAACCGATCGTGTACGAAGGCTCGCTCACGCTGACGTCTGTCGAGGGCGACACGGTGCCATTGACCGCGCGCCTCACTGTTGACTGCGCCACTGACCCCTGCACGGCACTCGTCATCATTCTCTCGGGTGACTTCGTGTCGTCCCCCACGAACGACCAAAGCATCGCGATGGTCGACGGCGCCGCTCGAGCCGACCTACCGCTGTATGGCGACCTGTGTGCGCTGCGATTTGTCGGTGCTGGCTCGGTCTCGATCGACGTCACCGGCGACACGGCCGCGGTGACGCGAGAGTCGGCGGCGACCGCGGCATCGTGCCCCGACGCGTCCGATGCGACGGCGGCGGCCGCGACCATCACGGGTACGCTCGCGCGCGTCTCGGGCTCGTCGTGTCTCATCGACGGCACGTGCCCCACCCCGAGTCCGACGCCAACAGCCACACCCATCGTCACGGCTGAGCCGATCGATTCGAATGCGCAGGGCACGCAAGAGACCCGCGCGGTCGATGACGCGGGATTCTTGAGCCAGTTGCGAACCGTGCGCGACGTGTTCACCCCGACCAATCTGTTGTGGGCAAGTTCGGGCGCGCTCGTGCTCGCCCTTGTCATCGCGTTTCCGACCGTTTTGCTCGACTCGAGTAGCGAGCGCGTGGCCGCCCGCATCGAGCAACGGCGTGCCGCGCGTGCCGAGAAACGCGGGAAGACCGTGACTCGGCCGCCCCTGACCCTGCTCGGCTGGCCCGCCGCCATCGGTGGCCTGCTGATCGCGGCCGCGGCATCCGCGATCGTCGACCCTGACTTCGGATTCGACGCTGTCGGGCTGCGCACGGCTCTCTCGATAGCGGCCGGTTTTCTCGTCGTGATCGCCCTCGGCTGGGCGGTCGTGACGCTCACGATGCGTCGCACGCATCCCAAGTCACACCCGCGCATCGAGTTCCGCATTCTCACGATCGCGTTTGTCGCGCTCGCCGTTGTTGCCAGTCTGCTGTCGGGGTTCGAACCCGGCGTGATCTTCGGATTCATTGCCGGCGTGGGCTTCGGGGCGACGATCAGTACGCGCGCGCGGGCCGGGTCGGCCGTGCTCATGACGGGCTTCATGATCGTCGTCTCGGCAGCCGCGTGGGGCGTCTACAGCGCGCTGATTCCGGTCATCGGAGCAGACCCGAGTCTTCTCGAACTCATCACTCTCGAGTCGCTGAGCGGCATCGCGATCGCGGGCGTCTCGGCGCTGCCCCTCGCCCTGCTGCCCTTACGTGGCCTGAGTGGCCAGTCAATCTGGGCCTTCAGCAGATTCTTGTGGCTCGCCCTCTACGCCGTCTCGGTTGCTGGCTTCTTGATCGTGCTCGTGCCCCTACCTGACTCGTGGCAACTCGTCGAGCTCGACCTCGTGGCGTGGAGCATCGGCTATGCGGTCTACCTGGGCGTCGCAATAGTTGTGTGGCTCATTGCCGCGCAGCCCTGGAAACGCGAGCAGGCCGAGAGCGCCGAGCCCGAAGCGCAAGCCGCCGAGGACTAGCGTGAAGCTCGTGGCCGAGCCGAGCATCCGAATCGTTGCTGCCAATGAGGCGAGCTGGCGAGACCTGCAGGCGATTCTCACGGGCACGGCAGCCCGCTGCCAGTGCACGCGACAACGGCTCGGCGATCGAGAGTGGTACGCGCTGCCGGTCGAGCAGCGTGCGGCCGTGTTGCGCGAGGCCGTCGGCTGCGACGATCAGGGGCTCGATCGCGATCCCGCGCGCACCGCGGGCATTGTGGCTTACGTCGACGACGAGCCGGCGGCGTGGGCGGCCGTGGATGCTCGCCCCGCCTTTCGCCGCCTCGCCGGCTCCCCCGTGCCCTGGGCTGGCCGCCGCGAGGCCAAAGATGACCCAACCGTCTGGGCCGTCGCGTGTCTCGTGGTGCGCCGCGGATTCCGCGGTCGCGGCCTCACCTACGCCCTCGTTGCGGCGGCGGTCGAGCACGCGCGCGAGCGCGGTGCTCTCGCGATCGAGGGTTACCCGATGCTGACTGGTGGCACCGAGGTCACGTGGGATGAGTTGAGTGTGGGCCCGTCGGGCCGTTTCTGGCCGCGGGGTTC
>JAAFHT010000078.1 GCA_013297625.1 Actinomycetota bacterium
CGTCAACCGGCGCCGGGCCGATCTCGATGCCCTCAGCCTGCGTGTTGAGCTCGCGCGCGAGGCCGAACAGCTCAACGAGCGTGCGGCCTGCCGACGCAATCGCGTCGCGAGGCGTGATCGCGGGCTTCGACTCGACGTCAACGACGAGACGGTCGAAGTCGGTGCGCTCACCGGCACGAGTTGCCTCGACGCGGTAGGTCACCTTGAGCACGGGCGAGTAGATCGAGTCGACCGGAATCTGGCCGGCCTCGCTGAACTCGCTGCGGTTCTGCGTCGCGCTCACGTAGCCGCGGCCACGCTCGATCGTCAGTTCGAGTTCGAACTTCGCGCTGTCGTTGAGCGTCGCAATCACGAGCTCGGGGTTGTGAATCTCAACACCCGCCGGAGCCGAAATGTCGGCAGCCGTGACCTCGCCCGCGCCCTGCTTGCGCAAGTACGCGGTGATCGGCTCATCGTGCTCGCTCGAAACAACGAGGTTCTTGACGTTGAGGATGATCTCGGTGACGTCTTCTTTCACCCCAGCGATGGTGCTGAACTCGTGCAAGACGCCGTCAATGCGGATGCTCGTCACGGCAGCCCCGGGAATCGACGAGAGCAGCGTGCGGCGCAGTGAGTTGCCGAGGGTGTAGCCGAAACCGGGCTCCAGCGGCTCGATGATGAACCGGGACCGGAACTCGGAGACGTTCTCCTCGGTCAGCGTGGGACGTTGTGCGATGAGCACTGTTGATTCCTTTCGGCAAAGTGTCCGCCATATGACACTTGTGGCGCGACGAGTGGCTGGCTCGTCGAGTGTGTTGAGTTATTGAAGAGCGAGGGGTGCCCGGCCGGCGTGCGCCTCTCGGCGCACACCGCCGCAATTCCCGTGACTGGCGCCAGGGGAATCGCCACAGGGCTAGACGCGACGACGCTTGGGCGGGCGGCAGCCGTTGTGCGCCTGGGGCGTCACATCGCTGATCGAGCCGACCTCGAGGCCAGCGGCCTGCAGCGAGCGGATCGCCGTCTCACGACCCGAGCCCGGGCCCTTGACGAAGACGTCAACCTTCTTCATGCCGTGCTCTTGCGCCAGACGCGCGGCCGACTCTGCGGCGAGCTGAGCGGCGAACGGGGTCGACTTACGCGAGCCCTTGAAGCCAACCTGGCCCGACGAGGCCCAGCTGATCACAGCGCCGGTCGGGTCAGTGATCGACACGATCGTGTTGTTGAAGGTCGACTTGATGTGAGCCTGCCCAACGGCGATGCTCTTCTTTTCTTTGCGGCGGGGCTTACGCGCGGCCGACTTGGGTGCTGCCATGGTCTTCTCCTAAACCTGTGGATTACGCGGGTCGCGGCGGGGCCGGACTAACGCGCCTTCTTCTTGCCGGCGACGGTGCGCTTCGGGCCCTTGCGGGTGCGCGCGTTGGTCTTGGTGCGCTGACCGCGCACGGGCAGACCGCGACGGTGGCGGATGCCCTCGTACGAGCCGATCTCGACCTTGCGGCGGATGTCGGCGGCGACCTCACGGCGGAGGTCACCCTCGACCTTGTAGGTGCCTTCGATGTGGTCGCGCAGAGCGACGAGCTGGTCGTCGGTCAGGTCCTTGACGCGCACGTTGGGGTCGATACCCGTGGCGACGAGGGTCTCGGTCGAACGCGTACGACCGACTCCATAGATGTAGGTGAGGGCAATCTCCACGCGCTTATCGCGCGGGATGTCCACTCCGGCAAGACGGGCCATGACGGCTCCTTCAGGTGGGTGAGAGGTGTGGAGCAGAACCGGTGCCAGGGCCTCCCGCCCTGGGTGTCCTCCGCATGAGCGGGATCTGGAACTGCCTGGAGTTCGTATTCAGTTGTGAGTTGGTGGGGGCCTAAGCCCTAGCCCTGACGTTGCTTGTGGCGAGGATTCTCGCAAATGACCATCACGTTGCCGTGGCGACGGATGACCTTGCACTTATCGCAGATGGGCTTGACGCTGGGGTTGACCTTCATGGTGTTCTTCTCTCTCGCTGGCCTCGTGCGCCGGGTGGATCCCCGGGCCGTTCCTTATCCGGCGAAACGGTTACTTGTAGCGATAGACGATGCGGCCACGGGTCAGGTCGTAGGGGCTCAGCTCTACGATCACGCGGTCTTCAGGAAGAATGCGGATGTAGTGCTGGCGCATCTTGCCCGAGATGTGGGCGAGCACCTTGTGGCCGTTGGTCAGCTCAACGCGAAACATCGCATTGGGCAGCGCTTCGACCACCGAGCCTTCAATCTCGATGACACCGTCTTTTTTGGCCATTGCCTCTTCGTCGCTAAAAGTGTGGTTTCTACCGGTCGTGCGGATGACGCGGTGCTGCTGCGAGAAATCCCCTCTGCACGGCGGGATCTCGGGAGACACGCCAAAGGCGTGCCAAAGGCACCAAAGGTCGAGCCTAGGTGATATGGATGCCCGAAGGCAAGTCGGTGCGCGAATCCGCGCACATCGACCGAACTACGCTGCGAAGACGATGCCCCGAGTTGCGAGTGCGGCCTCAATGCGATCGGTGACCTCAGCGACCTCGCCGATGCCATCGACCTTTGCCAGCAACCCGCGCTCGTCGTAGACACCAATGAGCGGTGCTGTCTGCTGCGCGTAGACCTCAAGCCGATGGCGCACCACGGCCTCGTCGTCGTCAGAACGACCCTGTTCGAGCGCGCGCTTCTTGAGGCGCTCGACCACGACGTCAGGCTCGGCGACGAGTTCGACCACCGCATCCATCGATGCTCCGCCGGCCGCCAGCAGCTCGTCGAGAGCACGAACCTGATCGATCGTGCGCGGGTAGCCATCGAGCAAGAAGCCTGCGGTCGCATCGGGCTGCGAGAGCCGATCGGCGACGAGGTCGTTCGTGAGGCTATCGGGAACGTTGTCGCCCGCATCCATGTATGCCTTGGCCTTCAGACCCAGCTCGGTCTCGTTGCGCAAGTGCTCACGAAAAATGTCACCGGTCGAGATGGCCGGAATGCCCAGTGCGGTCGAGAGGCGGTGCGCCTGCGTGCCCTTGCCCGCGCCAGGCGGGCCGATCAGCAGCAGACGGGCACTCATCGCAGCAGGCCTTCGTAGTGGCGCTGCTGCAATTGGGCGTCGATCTGCTTGACGGTCTCAAGGCCCACACCCACGATGATCAGGATGCTCGCGCCACCAAACGGGAAGTTCTGGTTGGCACCGATAGCCGCGAAGGCAATCAGCGGGATGAGCGCGATCAGACCGAGGTAGAGCGAGCCAGGCAGGGTAACCCGGGTGAGCACGTAGTCGAGGTACTCAGCCGTCGGACGACCTGCGCGAATGCCCGGGATGAAGCCGCCGTACTTCTTCATGTTGTCGGCGACCTCTTCAGGGTTGAAGGTGATCGCGACGTAGAAGTAGGTGAAGCCCACGATGAGGAAGAAGTACACGACCATGTAGATCGGGTTGTCGCCCGAGACAAGGTTGTTCTGAATCCAGACAACCCACTCCGGCGCCGTCTCGCCCGCCGCCGGCTGGTTGAACTGCGCAATGAGTGCCGGCAAGTAGAGCAACGATGAGGCGAAGATGACGGGCACCACGCCGGCCATGTTGACCTTGATCGGAATGTAGGTGTTGTTACCACCATACGTGCGGCGGCCAACCATGCGCTTGGCGTATTGCACCGGAATGCGACGCTGCGACTGCTCAACGAACACCACACCGGCCATGACGAGCAAGCCGATGCCCAGCACGAGTACGAAGACCTCGGGGCCCTGCGACACGGCGATGGCACCGAGTGCCGAGGGGAACGTCGCGGCAATCGAGGTGAAGATCAGCAGCGACATGCCGTTGCCAATGCCGCGCTCGGTCACGAGCTCACCGAACCACATGATGAGACCAGTACCGGCGGTCATCGTGATGACCATGAGCAAAATGGCGTACCACGCGTCATTGGTGATGAGCTGGCTGCACTCGGGCACGCCGCTCGTGGTCGGGAACAATGCACCAGCACGCGCCACGGTGATGAGCGTGGTCGACTGCAGCACCGCGAGGGCGATCGTCATGTACCGCGTGTACTGCGTGAGCTTCGCCTGCCCCGCTTGACCCTCTTTGTGCAGGGTGTCGAAGTGAGGAATGACGACGCGCAACAGCTGGGTGATGATCGACGCCGTGATATACGGCATGATGCCGAGCGCGAAGATCGAGAGCTGAAGCAGGGCGCCGCCACTGAACAGGTTGACGAGTTGGTAAAGACCCGTCGCACCTTGATTGCCGGCGAGGCACAGCTGCACGTTCTGGAAATCGACGAAGGGCGCGGGAATAAACGATCCCAGGCGGAAGATAGCGACAATCCCGAGGGTAAAGCCGATCTTCCGGCGCAGGTCGGGCGTGCGGAAGATCCGCCCGATAGCTCTGAACACGAGGACCTCCCGTAGAAAAACCATGAGCACCCGACCGCCCGGCGGCGGCGGATGCTGTGGCCCGATTGGGCCACAGACCTGCAGTGAAGGCGGCCCACTGGGCCGCCTTCACCTACTGAATCGAACCGCCGGCAGCGACGATCTTTTGCTCAGCCGAGCGCGAGACCTTGTCGACGGTCACATTGAGCTTAACCGCAATATCGCCATCACCGAGAACCTTGACCTTCTCGTTCTTGCGCACGGCGCCCTTCGCCACGAGGTCAGCGATGGTCACATCGCCGCCCTTGGGGTAGAGCTCGGCGAGAGCGGCGAGGTTGACCACCTGGTACTCGACCCGGAACGGGTTCGTGAAGCCGCGCAACTTGGGCGCGCGCATCACCGAATTCAGGTTGCCACCTTCGAAGCCGGGCTTGACCTGGTAGCGGGCCTTGGTTCCCTTGGTACCGCGGCCAGCCGTCTTGCCCTTCGAGCCTTCACCACGACCTACGCGCGTGCGGTCTTTCTTCGAACCGGCAGCGGGGCGCAGGTGGTGAACCTTGAGCACCTGCGGGCGCGCGACGTCAGCCGACGCGGCCTTCTTCGCTGGTGCCGACTTCGCGGCAGGAGCCTTGGCCGGAGCCTTCTCAGCCGCAGCCTTGGCCGGAGCCTTGTCTGCCGCAGCCTTGGCCGGAGCCTTGTCTGCCGCAGCCTTGGCCGGGGCCTTCTCGGCCGCCGGGGCCTTCGCCGCAGCGGGTGCCTTGGCAGCCGCAGCCTTGGCCGGAGCCTTCGCCGCAGCCGCGGCGGGCGCCTTGTCAGCCGCAGCCGTCGTCTTCTTGGCCGGGGCCTTGGGGGCCGCGTCCTTCTTCTCTTCAGCCATTAGTCAATCTCCTCGACCGTCACGAGGTGAGCAACCGCGCGCACGTAGCCACGGTTGGCCGGGGTGTCTTCGCGAACGACGACATCGCCGATGCGCTTGAGACCCAAGCTCCGCAGCGTGTCGCGCTGGTTCTGCTTCTCGCTAATGACGGACTTGATCTGGGTCACCTTGAGCTGCGCAGCCATCACGCACCAGCCTTTCCGGCGGCGGCCTCGGCCGCGAGGGCCTCGGCGCGCACGAGGCGCGCGGGAGCGACATCCTCGAACTCGAGTCCACGACGGGCGGCGACGGCACGCGGCTCTTCGAGCTGCTTGAGCGCTGCCACCGTCGCGTGGACGATGTTGATGGTGTTCGACGAGCCGAGCGACTTGCTCAGCACGTCGTGGATGCCCGCGCACTCAAGAACGGCGCGAACGGGTCCACCCGCGATAACACCGGTACCGGCAGCGGCGGGGCGCAAGAGCACCACGCCAGCAGCGGCCTCACCCTGCACGGGGTGCGGGATCGTCGCAGCAACGCGAGGAACGCGGAAGAAGTTCTTCTTCGCCTCCTCGACGCCCTTCGAGATCGCGGTGGGAACCTCGCGAGCCTTGCCGTAGCCGACGCCAACCATTCCGTTGCCGTCACCGACGACTACGAGAGCGGTGAAGCTAAAGCGACGACCACCCTTCACGACCTTCGAGACGCGGTTGATGGTGACGACACGCTCGAGGAACGGGCTCTTCTCCGTCTCGCGCTGACCGCGGTCGCGGTTGGGGTTGCGCTCGCGACCACCGCGACGCGCCTCGCGCGGCTCAGTGGTGGCGTCTGACGACGCAGCGGTCTCCACGGGGGCTTCAGACGCCACGGTCTGCTCCTTCTCGTTTTCGCTCACAGGTCCAGTCCACCCTCTCGAGCTCCTTCGGCGATCGCCGCGACGCGGCCCGCGTAGCGGTTACCACCGCGGTCGAACACGACGGCGCCGACGCCCGCCTTCTTGGCGCGCTCGGCGACGAGTTCGCCGACCTTGCGAGCCTTGGCGGTCTTGTCGCCCTCGAAGCCGCGGAGGTCGCCCTCCATGGTCGAGGCGCTCGCCACGGTGTGACCCTTGGTGTCGTCAACGACCTGCACAAAGACGTGACGCGCCGAGCGCGTAACAACGAGACGCGGCCGCTCGGCCGTGCCCGTGATGCGCTTGCGCAGGCGGGTGTGACGGCGGCTCTTGGCGGCCGTCTTGCTCTTGCCTCTAGTTCCGAGACCCATGACTACTTCCCACTCTTTCCGGCCTTGCGGCGCACGACCTCGCCGGCGTACCGCACACCCTTGCCCTTGTACGGCTCGGGCTTGCGGATCTTGCGGATGTTCGCAGCGACTTCACCGACGGCTTGCTTGTCGATGCCACTGACGGTGAGCTTGTTGTTGCCCTCAACCGTGAAGGTGATGCCCGCGGGCGGGTTCACCGTGACCGGGTGCGAGAAGCCGAGCGCGAACTCGACTCCGTCACCCTTGGCCTGCACGCGGTAACCGGTACCGACGACCTCGAGGCCCTTGGAGTAACCCTGGGTGACGCCGATGATCTGGTTCGCGATGAGCGTGCGAGTGAGCCCGTGCAGCGAGCGCGAAGCGCGCTCGTCGTCGGGGCGGGTCACAACAACCTGGTTGTCTTCAATGGCGACCTCAATGGGGCTCGCGACGTTCAGCGCGAGCTCGCCCTTGGGGCCCTTGACGGTGACGGCCTGGCCGTCAATCTTCACCTCGACACCACCAGGGATGTCTATAGGCATGCGTCCGATACGTGACATGGCGGGTTACCACACGTAGGCGAGGACTTCCCCACCCACGCCCTTCTTCATCGCCTCGCGGTCGGTCAACAGACCCGAGGAAGTCGACAGGATCGCCACACCGAGCCCACCGAGCACGGTGGGGATTTCGGTCGACTTTGCGTACACGCGCAGACCCGGCTTCGACACGCGCTTGATTCCGGCGATCGACCGCTCGCGGTTCGGGCCGTACTTCAGCGACAGCGTCAAGGTGCTACCAACGCGAGCGTCAGCAACAGCCCAGTCAGCGATGTAACCCTCGCGCTTGAGGATCTCGGCGATGTGCGTCTTCAGCTTCGAGCTGGGGAGCGACACCGAGTCGTGGAACGCCGAGTTGGCGTTCCGCAGTCTGGTCAGCAAGTCTGCGACCGGATCTGTCATCGTCATGATGAATGTTTCCGTTTCTCGTCCGGTTTCGACGCCCGGTACACCGGGAGCCGACCTGGCCGATCGTGGTCCGAAGACCGGATGAAAGTGTTACTGGGCAGCGTCGGTCGAGCGGAAGGGGAAGCCCAGCTCGCGCAGCAAAGCGCGACCCTCGTCATCCGTCTTCGCCGTCGTGACGACAGTGATGTCGAAACCGCGAACGCGGTCGATCTTGTCCTGGTCGATCTCGTGGAACACGCTCTGTTCTTGGAGGCCGAAGGTGTAGTTGCCGTTGCCGTCGAACTGCGTGGCGCTCAGGCCACGGAAGTCACGGATACGCGGCAGCGCAAGCGTGATGAGACGGTCCATGAACTCCCAGGCGCGGTCGCCACGGAGCGTCACGTGAGCACCAATCGGCATGCCCTCGCGCAGCTTGAACTGAGCGATCGACTTGCGCGCCTTGGTGACCTGGGGCTTCTGCCCCGTGATCGCCGTGAGGTCTTTGATGGCTCCGTCGATGACCTTCGAGTCACGAGCGGCCTCACCAACACCAGTGTTCACGACGATCTTCACGAGAGCGGGAACCTGGTGCGGATTGGTGTACCCGAACTGCTCAGTGAGGGTCTTCGTGATCTCTGCGCGGTACTTCTGCTTGAGGCGCGGCTGGACCTTGTTCGCCAAGGCAGCGCCAGCCGGCGCGGCAGTTTCAGTTGACATTAGAGCTTCTCACCTGACTTCTTGGCGTACCGCACGCGGACGGTCTTCTTGACGCCGTTCTTTTCGACGACCTCTTCGCGGAAACCCACGCGGGTCGGCTTCTTGGACTTCGGGTCGACGAGAGCCACGTTCGAGATGTGGATCGGCGCTTCTTGGGTTTCGATGCCACCCGTCTTGGTGCCACGCTGCGTCTGACCGACGCGAACGTGCTTGGTGACGTAGTTGACGCCCTCGACGATCACGCGGTTCTTCTCCGCGATGACCTCGATCACGCGACCCTGCTTGCCGCGGTCGCCGCCGCGCTCTTGCGTGGCGCCGCTGATCACCTGGACGAGATCGCCCTTTTTGATCTTGGCCATGGTTACAGCACCTCCGGGGCGAGCGAGACGATCTTCATGAACTTCTTGTCGCGAAGCTCACGGCCAACCGGTCCGAAGATGCGGGTACCGCGAGGGTCTCCGTCGTTCTTCAGAATCACGGCAGCGTTCTCGTCGAACTTGATGTATGAGCCATCGGCACGACGCGTCTGCTTGACGGTGCGCACGATGACCGCCTTGACGACATCACCCTTCTTGACGTTGCCGCCGGGGATCGCGTCTTTGACGGTGGCGACAATGATGTCGCCCAGACCCGCGTAGCGGCGGCCAGAGCCACCGAGAACGCGAATCGTCAGGAGTTCTTTGGCGCCCGTGTTGTCGGCCACCTTGACTCTGGATTCTTGCTGAAGCATTTCTTACTCCTAGTGGGCAAGCAGGCGAGGCCTACTTGGCCTTTTCGAGAATCTCGACGAGGCGCCAGCGCTTCGTAGCGGACAGGGGACGGGTCTCAGAGATGAGCACCAGGTCGCCGATGCCGGCGGTGTTGAGCTCGTCGTGCGCCTTGACCTTCGAGGTACGGCGAATGACCTTGCCGTACAGAGGGTGCTTCACGCGGTCTTCGACCTCGACGACGATGGTCTTCTCCATCTTGTCGCTCGTCACATAGCCGCGACGGACCTTGCGGTAGCCGCGTGCGGCCTCGTCACGAACATCGTGCGCCGCCGACTCGTGGCCGGCAGAGGCCTTCTTCTCGGTCGTCGCCATCAGTTCTTCTCCTCAGTCTTGTCCGACGTCGCGGGCT
>JAAFHT010000014.1 GCA_013297625.1 Actinomycetota bacterium
TCGACCGTGACCTGCTGTTCTTCCATGCACTCGAGCAGAGCCGACTGCGTTTTGGGGCTCGCCCGGTTGATCTCATCGCCGATCACGATGTGGGCAAACACCGGACCCGGCGTGAACTCAAACGTGCCCAACTGCTGGCGAAACACGCTGACGCCCGTGATGTCCGCCGGCAATAGGTCGGGAGTGAATTGGATGCGATTGACGGTGCCCGCGATGCACTTCGCGAGCGCGCGAGCCAGCATCGTCTTGCCGACGCCCGGCACGTCTTCGATGAGCAGGTGGCCTTCGGCGAGCAAGACGGTGAGCGCGGCATCCACCGCATCGGGCTTGCCGTCGAGCACGCCGTTCATGGCGCGACGGATGCTCGCCCCGAGTTCTGCGAACTCCTCAGCGCTCAGCGGCGCCGCTTCAGACATCGAGGTCATCATGCTCATTGTTCGACTCTGCCACGCCTCGGTGCTGAGCGCTCTGAGAATCCCCTGACCGGCAGCACGCGCTCAGGTGTGATTGATCGTTTGCACGCCCGCCGAAAAGCCCGCATCCCACGCTTCTTTGCTGCCCGTGGCGAAGAGGTCGTCGGCGGCAGGGCGCACGAGGCTGCGCGCCCCGGGGGCCGCGTCGTCGAGCAGCCGGGCGAGCCCGCGCACTGCCGCGACGGGGATGCCGCTCGACTTACCCTTCACGAGATCAGCGGCCGCAGCGATCTCGTCGCCGACGGCGGGCGCCGTCACTTCGAGCAGTTTGCCCGCCGCATCGCGCGTGCCCCGCAGGTCGTCGAGCAGTCGAACGCCACTCGAGCCGATCGCCATGTCGGTCTGCCCTTCGCGCCACGCGCGCCCGGCCGTGTCGGTGATGATGACGCCGATCGGCGCCCCGACGCTCGCTTCGACGGCTGCGCGAATCGCGGCGGCGCTCGCATCGGGGTCGAGCGGCAGCAGCAACACGGTGCCGTCGGCGGTGTTGCTCGCGTCAACTCCGGCCGCCGCCATGATGAGGCCCAGGCGGTTCTCGACGATGCGCGTCGTGCCACCGTCAGCGCGGGCGCGCGTTGCCACCACCCGCACGGTCTCGTCGGTGATGGCTTGTTCGCGATCAGCAGCCTCGATGATGCGCCCCTCGGCCTTGCTCACGATCTTGCTCGTGACGGCGAGAATGTCGCCCGGCTCGACGCCCGCGGTGCGTGCGGCGTCAGCAATGAGTCGCGGCAGGTGATCGCCCGGCGCAATCTCGGGCAGGCCCGGGATGCCCCACACGCGCAGTTCTGCCCCAGCACTCTCGGCGGCGCGCGTTTCGGTCACGCGCCCATTCTGCCCCGCCGCGCTCAGCGCGTGAGGCGCGGCAGCACCTCGCGGCCGAAGAGCTCGAGGAACGCGTCCTGGTTGCGACCCACGTTGTGCAGGTGGATGCGCGTGACGCCGAGGTCGAGGTAACGCTGGATGTTCGCGCGATGGGCATCCGGGTCACTCGAGATGAGCATCCGCTCGTCGAAGTCGTCGGGGCGCACGAGCTTGGCGATCTGTTCGAGGTCGTACGGCGAGCGAATGTCGCTCTTTGCGAATCGCATGCCCGCTTGCGGCCACTCGGCGAGAGCGTTGGCCATCGCTTCGTCGTCGGTCGGCGCCCACGAGACGTGCAAGCGCAGCGCGTGCTGCCCGGCCTCGCGGCGGCGGCCGGCCTCGCGCGCCCCGTCGTCGAAGCGCTGCAGAAGTGTGGCGATCTTGTCGATCGGCACCGAGTCGATGAGCAGCCCGTCGGCTACTTGGCCTGCGCGGCGCGCGGTGACCGGCCCGGCCGTGGCGATGAGCAGTGGGGGCGGCGACTCGGGGCTGGTCCACAGCCGAGTTGACTCGAGCTGGTACCAACGACCCTCGTGCTTGACGTCGCGCCCGGCAACGCCCGAGGCGAAGAGCTTCTTGATGATCGTCACGGCCTCGAACATGCGGTTGATGCGTTCGGCCGGCTCGGGCCAATACGTGCCGACGATGTGCTCACTGATGGCTTCACCGCTGCCGAGCGCCAGCCAGTGCCGTCCAGGGTAGAGGCTCGCAAGCGTTGCGGATGCTTGCGCCACGAGCGCCGGATGCCACCGGAATGTGGGCGCGAGGGCTCCGACCCCGAGCTCACCCGTCGTCTGCGCGCCGAGTGCCGACATGACGCCGTAGACGAACCCGGCCTCACCCTGCGTCGGCGTGAATGGTTGGGCAGCGTCGCCCGCGAGCGTGCCGCTGAAGCCATGCTGTTCGGCGAGCGCCGCGAGCCGCACGGCCTCGCTCGGCGCGAGCTGCTCGAGCGCCGCCGCGTATCCGATCGTGGGCTGCGTCATGCCGTGGGGGTCACGCTCTTTGTCGTCTTGCCGGCGAGGTGCGGCCCGGCCATCACCGGTTCGTAGCGCGGCGCCTCGCCCTCGGCGAGGCACGAAGGCAAGCACTCGACGATGGTCGAGTAGTTGGCGTTGTGGAAGAACGGCATGCTCTGGCGGCGCTGGCTCGCGGCGGCGGTCGACCCGGCAGCAGCATCCGGATTCACGACACGGTGAAGGGTCGAGGTCCAGCGGTCGTTCGTCCAGCGGGCCATGAGGTCACCGATGTTGATGACGAGCGCCCCCTCAGCGGGCGGAATCGGCAGCCACGAGTCCGTCGCCCCGTCGTGCACTTCGAGGCCCGCCCGGCCGGCTTCTTGCCGCAAGATCGTGAGCGTGCCGTAGTCGGTGTGGGCGCCCGCGCGCAGCTGGCCGGGCTCGGGCGCGTGCGTCTGCTCGGGATAGTTGATGGCGCGCAAGGCGCTCGGGCTCGCGTCGATGTGCCGCGCGAAGAACTCGGCGGGCAGGTCGAGCCCGAGCGCGAACATGCTCATGAGCCGGTCGGCCAAGCGACCCATCTCGGCGTAGTACGCCTGCCACGCGCGCTGTAGCTCGGGCAGCGCGTCAGTCCACACGTTGGCCGTGAACAGCGCCGCCTCGGTCTCGTCCACGGCCACATGACCGGGGCGGATGCCCGGCCCCATGTTGAACGACTCTTTCAGGTCGCCCGGCGTCACGTCGCCACGCGAGGCCGCGAGCGACTCGCTGCGCATCGGAAAGTAGCCATAGAGCCCGCCCGGCGCGCGCTCGACCGCGAGCTTGTCGGCGAGCGGCAGATCGAAGAATGCGCGCGCGAGGTTCCACGCCGCGTCGGCCACCGCAGCGTCGACCCCGTGGTCGACGACCTGGAAGAACCCGACCGTGCGCAGGGTCTCATCGAACTCGCGCCCGACCACCGCCGGGTCGCGGTCAAGACTGATGGTCGGAACAGCAATCGACGGCGTCATGGCCACACGCTACCCCCTCGATCAGCCCCTGCACATCGGGCGAGCACCACTCATCCAGGTGGCTCGCTTAGCGTCGATGTACCGACCGAAGAGAGACGCCATGACGACGATTGCTGCCCTGCTCGAGAAGTTCGACCGCCTCGTCGTTTGGACGATGGATACCTTCGGCATCAAGTTCGCGCGCCTCGCCTTGGGCATCGTCTTCATCTGGTTCGGCGCACTCAAGATGATCGGCGACCTGAGCCCGGCCTACGACCTCGTGGCGGCAACGGTCTACTGGCTGACGCCCGAGATCATCATTCCGCTCATCGGGCTGTGGGAGGTCGCGATCGGCGTCGCGTTCCTCTTCCCGCCGCTCACGCGCCTCGCACTGCTGTTGCTGATTCCGCAGATGCCCGCGACGTTCTTGCCGCTCGTGCTGCTGCCCGCCGTGACGTTCACGGTCGTCCCCTGGGGCCTGACGCTCGAGGGCCAGTACATCGTCAAGAACCTCGTCATCATCGCGTGCGCGCTCATCATCGGCGGCACGGCTCTGCGCAAAGACCGCAGCGACCGCGAGGCTCGCACGGGCGCCATTGAGGTGCCCGTGCACACGAGCTAGATGGGCGACTCGCCCCGTTCGAGCTGCTCGAGGTAGCCCGCGAGCTTGCGCGTGCGAGTCTCGGCCCGCACCACGCCGTCGAGTCGAAAAACGATCGCGAATCGCGCGGTGGAGCTGATCGAGGCGAACGTTGCCGCGGCGGCGGGCGAGGCATCCAGAGCGGCCTGCAGGTCTGCGGGCACGACCATGCTTTTCTGACTGTAGGCGGCATCCCATCGACCGTCGGTCTTCGCGCGCTCGACTTGGGCAATGCCGGGCGGCCGCATGCGACCCGCCTCGGTCAAGCGCTCGATGATGCCGACGTTGCGTTGCGACCACACCGAGCGCGGCCGCCGCGGCGTGAACACCTGCAGCGAGTAGTCGTCGTCGAGGCCGTAGATCTGCCCATCGATCCAGCCAAAGCACAGCGCCGATTCGAGCGCTTCGTCGTAGGTGATGCCCGGCGCAGTGGAGCGCTTCTTGCGCATCTTCAACCGAACTCCGGGGTGCTCGGGATGCGCCTCGAGCCACTCTTCCCAGAGCTCAACGCGCTCGAAGAGCATCACGGGCTTCTCGGAGTTCGCCACCACAATCTCAGCCTAAATGGCGGCGATTACGGCGCGTTTACGGCTTTGTTTACGGCTTTGTTTACGGCTTTGTTGCCACGCCGTCGAGCCAGAGAACGGTGCTGGGGTCACTGTGGGTTCCGCCCGAGTTCACGTGCTTCGCGTCGATCACGGGGCCCTTCTTGATGACGTGCACGATCGCCATGGCGTGGCCGCGGCCGAGCCCGTAGTCGTCGGCGAGCCACTGCACGATGACGCCGGCCTTGACGCTCGCATCGTCGTAGCCGCGCCCGACGGCTTCGTCGACGATCGCTCGCGGGGTCTTGCCCGTCTTGGCCTCGACGGCATCGAGATAAGCCTGAAACGACATGAGTGCTCCCTACAGTGACGACGACGCGTCTCAGCCTAGAACTCAGCAGGGGCTAGAGAGCAACGATGACCTTGCCGCGCGCGTGGCCCGCTTCGCCGTGAGCGAGGGCCTCGGTGATGCGGTCAACGGGGTACGCCTCGTCAACGACGACGCGCAGCGCACCCGTGGCCAACCAGTCGGCGAGCGTCTGCAGATCTGCCGTGTCGCGCTTCGCGAGAAACGAGGCGTAGGTGCGTCGCGAAAAGAGTGATGCGACAGCGAGCTTCGCGGGCGCGGCGAGCGGCGCGAGCCACTCGCCCTTCGGAGCCCCGCACGCCACGAGCAAGCCCGTCGGGGTCAGGATGCGCGCGAGGTCGCGCAACCGCCGGTTGCCGGCGAGCTCAAAGATGAGGTCAAACCGCGCGATGCCTCGCGTGACTTCGGTGGTCGTGTAGTCGATGACGTCATCGGCGCCGAGGCGCGCGACGAGCTCGAGGTTGCGCGAGCTCGTGACGGCCGTCACGTGCGCGCCGAGCAACTTGGCGATCTGCACCGCAAAGGTGCCGACTCCGCCCGAGGCTCCGATGATGAGCACGCGCGGGCGCATGGGCTCGACCTCGCCCGGGCCCCACGTGAGCGGGGCAACGAGGCCCCCGCGCCGCAGACCCTGCAGCGCCGTGATCGCCGCGACGCCTACCCCACCGGCGTCGGTCATCGAAAGGCCTGCCGGCTTCTTCGCGAGGCCCGAATCCCCCACGACCATGAGCTCGCTCCAGGCGCCCGACCCGAAGCCAAACACCTCGTCACCCACCGCGAACCGCGTGACGCCCGCACCCACCGACTCGACGACGCCCGCGACGTCAGACCCCATGGCGTGGCCGCTCGGCTTGGGGGCGCGCAGGCCTCGCATCATCCGCACCACATAGGGCGTGCCGCGCAGCTCGTGCCGGTCGAGCGGGTTGATCGAGCTCGCGGCGACGCGCACGAGCACCTGGTTGTCGGCGGCGACGGGCGGCGGAGCATCCACGACCCGCAGCACCTCGGGGCCGCCATAGGTCGTTGCGACAACGGACTTCATCACGTGCCTTTCGGTTGCTTACGGTGTAAGCTTACGCCGTAAACTATGCCACCGCGGCGACACTGTCAAGGAGAGACCATGGCGCGAACTCGGGATGCCCTGACTCACGACCGCGTACTGCAGGCTGCCCTCGCCCTCGCCGACTCCGAAGGTCTCGAGGCGCTCAGCATGCGGCGACTCGGCAGCGAGTTGGGGGTGGAGGCGATGTCGCTGTACCGCCACGTGCCCAATAAAAAAGCCCTGCTCGATGCCATGGTCGACTCGATCGTGCACGACTGGATCGACGACGAGGCCACCCCCGCAGCCGACTGGCGCAGGCACATCGGCGCGATCATGCACCGGGCGCACGCCACACTGCTCGCCCGCCCGTGGGCGGTCGAACTCGTGACCGTTCGCCCGCGCGTGGGCGACGGCCGCTTGCGCTACGCCGAGTCGATTACGACGGCTCTGCTCGAGGCGGGCTTCACCCCGCAGCTTGCGCACCACGGCCTGCACATTGTCGACGGCACGATCATGGGCTTCACCGCCCAACAAGCCCGCCGCCCCACCGCCGCGGCACTCGGCGACCGCGTGCAGGCGCTGTACAACGGCGACCTCACGGCTGACTACCCCGGCATCAGCGTCACCATTCGTGAGCACCACGATCACGACGAGGAGTACGCACTCATGGTCGATCTCGTGATCGACGGGCTGGCTCGCTTGCGCGACGGCAACGAGCCGCCGCGCACGGGGTCAGGCGCGAGTTACGTACTCTCGCTCGCCTGAACGCCGGCCTACCGTCGTGAGAAGTAGGCGTTTGCGCGCGGCGTCCACAACCAGCTGAGCACGATCGCTGAAATCAGCACGCTGATGATGCCGACGAAGAGGCCGACGCCGCCCGTCGTGATGGCGAGAATCTGCGACACGATCGAGATACCGCGAACGATCGTGAAGATCAGGCGTGACACACGGCTGCCGCGAAGCAGGCCCCCGGCCACAATCAAGACGATCACGCCCGACACGATGATGGTGATCGCCGTCAGCAATCCACCCGGTAGAGGGTTCGCCACGAGGGCTGCGCCGGTGGCGATCACGAGCAGCATCGAGCCGCCGATGATGTCGAAGATGCCGCCGATGTAGGCGAGCACTCCGATGAACGTCACCCCAGCGGGGCGGCGAGGGTCAACTGAAGACTGAGCGGGCTGCGTCATGGGGCCACTGTAACGAAAAGGTGACAAACGCGACACGCCCGGGATTTCGGCTTGCACCGCGCGTTACGCCGCCACTAGGTTCGTCGAGCGCCACATGACGAAAGGAGGCCGACCGTAATGATTCGCTTTGCTCTGGGAATGATTCCCACCACCGCCGGCTTCGTCGGCGATCTCACCGCCTGATCAGGTTTCTGCGTATCTCGTAGCTCGCTGATCCGCCTCGGCGGCCGCGGCCCGGCACTTCGTGCTTTCGCACACCGTGTGCACCCGCGCGCCCGCTGCTCTCTCTGCCGCCACGAGCGGCACCACCCGTTACGGCTGACCGTCGACGCAACCGCGCGACGGTCACGCGTGACACCCGCAGTGAGGAACCATTGTCATGACCACCATCACGGCCCCCGTGGCCCTGATCACGCCCGAACACCCGCCACAACCCGCGCACTCTGACGACGACGAGCGTCGGGTTGGCACGGCGCTCGAGACCGAGCGCCGTGAACGCGCGATGCAGCGCTCGGCGCTGTTGATGCTGCCGCCGCGATGACGATCGAACGGATGCCCCGCGCACGTCGGGCGTCTGGGAGCTACCGCCCCCAGGCGCTCGGCGGTGCCGTCACCTCGGGTACGGGGTTGTACGCCCAGTGCGCCCCCTGGTTGTACATGCCTGTCGCCCACCCGGAGAACCAAATCGCGCGCTCGACTTCTTCGGTCGGCGCCGACGCCCGGAGCGTCGCCACAATTTCGCTGTAGCGCGGCAGGGTGTTGAGGGCTTCGGCGGCGTTGGCCGCAGCATCCACCAGATCGACGTAGCGACCGGTGCCGCCTCCCCCACCCGAGCCCCAACCGTTGTTGAGCGGGTTGTTGCGCAAGTACCAGGTGTCGACGAAGTTCTCTTGACGCATCCACCGCGTCACGACCGTGACATTGCTCTCGGTGATCGGAAACTCGCCCCACAGCAACACGAGCTTGGCCCAGTCGTAATTGGTGCCCCCGGCGATGAACGTCTCGGGGCCCGGGGTAGCGCTGAAGTTGTGCCGTTCGGCCGGCGGCACGACCTCGGCCGCGGTCACCGTGGCGAGCGACTGGGCGTTTTCATCGATGTAGGCGGCAAACACGTCGGTCTGCGTGGGGGTCGAGAACCCCATCGTGACCATGATCACAAGGCCGGCGATCATCGAGACGAATACCGTGCGAACGGTCGACCACGAGTGCCGGCGGAAGGCCGGACGCGTCGAAACATGGCGATGCTTGGGCATGAGTGTGAGACCCCCTGGTACGTCTCGGTAACCGTTGTGCGGGCCGAGACCGTCTTCCAGGCTACCAGGGGTGTTGCTATGCGCCGGGGATGCCGCCCGCCCGGGGCGGCGGCGGAGCATCCGGTGCCGCGTCAGCGGCCGCGTGCCGGCGCAAGAAGCCCATGAGGCTCAGGGCGTTGATCACCCCCTGTACGGTGCCCACGTCGACCTTTGCTTTGGCCGCGAGTTTGTCGATAACCATGAAGGCCGCCGCGCTCGTCTTGACCACCCGTCGTTCGTCGTCAGACATCGGCAGCATCGAGAAGTCGGGCCAGCGGTACAGGCGGTAGCGGTCGCCCGAGCGCAACCACGAGGCCCGGCCACCCTCGAACGCACGCGTGCCGATGAGCCACAGCAGAGGCTCGAGTGCCGCGCCGGCAAACGCCGGAGGGTGGTCGACGAAGTCGTCACCGGCGAACGCGGGCTCAGCATCCCGAATCGCGCGCGTGCCAATGAGCACGGTCTCAGGGTTGTCAGGAAACTCGGTGAGCGGCGCGTTCCATTGGTAGACGTAGCCGCGCATGTCGATGAGCATCGGGTCGAAACCCGTCGGCTGCAACGACACGATCATGGGCGTGGGCATGCGGCGAACGGCGTGCACGGCCATCGCGGCGCCCGTCCACCCCGGCGGTGCCGGGGGCGGAGCTGACGGTGGCGGCGTTGCCAACACGGTTGTGTCGTGTTCTTGTTGGTCGGCCATGGGCCACCACCCCCGTTGACTGAGGGCTCTGACACTACGGGCGGCACGTTCCGGTGCCGTTGCCCCTGTGTTCCGCTCGTGTTACGCGAGCGCCCGCAAACGCGGCGCGAGGTCGCGCTCGAACAGCTCAAGAAAGCGACGCTGGTCGTGACCGGGAGCGTGGAACACGAGGTGGTTCATGCCGTAGCCGACGTACTTCGCGATCTCAGCGACCACCGTGTCGGGGTCGTTGCCGACGATCCAGCGCTTGGCGATCTGCTCGATTGGCAGGGCATCCGCCGCCTTCTCCATCTCGATGGGGTCGGTGATGTCGTGCTTTTGCTCTTTGCTGAGCGAGAGCGGCGACCAGAATCGCGTGTTGTCGAGGGCAACGTCGAGGTCGGTGTCATACGAAAGTTTGATCTCGATCATGCGGTCGATGTCGTCGAACGAGCGCTCGGCCTTCTCAGCACCTTCTTTCACTGCGGGGATGAGCTCGTCAACGTACAACTCGACGCCCTTGCCCGAGGTGCAAATGAAGCCGTCACCGGCGCGACCCGCGTAGCGAGCCACGAACGGGCCCCCGGCGGCAATGTAGATGGGAATAGGCGTCTCGGGGCGGTCATAGATCGAGGCGTCGTGCGTCGAGTAGTACTCGCCGCGAAAGTTCACGCGGTCTTCGGTCCACAACTGACGCATGAGGTCGACGCTCTCGCGAAAACGCGCGAAGCGCTCTTTGAACTCGGGCCACTCTTGCTCGCCCGCGCCCGCGAAGCCCGTCGCGACCTCGTTGAGCGCCTCGCCCGTGCCGACGCCGAGAAAGATGCGGCCGGGATACATGACACCCATAGAGGCGAAGGCTTGGGCGAGTACCGCCGGGTTGTAGCGGAACGTCGGGGTCATGACCGAGGTGCCGATCCGGATGCTCGAGGTGCGCTCGCCGACCGCAGCCATCCACGTCAACGAGAACGGAGCATGCCCGCCCGTGTGTCGCCAGGGTTGAAAGTGGTCGCTTACCGCGACGGACTCCATGCCGTGGGCTTCAGCCGCGACGGCGATCTCGACGAGCTCGCGCGGGTCGAATTGCTCGGCCGAGGCCTTGTAGCCGAGGGTCAAGGGTCGCGTCATGGGGATGCTCCAGTTTCTTGTAGCGAGAGGCGGTGGGGTCAGTCGGCGATCGCCGCGCGCAGTTGCTCAATCGAGGCAACCGCGGCATTGCGCCACTCGGCCAACTCGTCGTCGCCCGCTTCTTCCCAGAGCTCATAGAGCTCAGAGGCGTCGGGGCGCACGACGCGCTCGGCCGTGGTGAGAATCAGCTCGTAGGCAGCGTCGTCAAGCTGCGTCGCCAGCAGGCGCACGTCAACCTCGTCGAGCGCGGCGTCGGGGTCAACGATGCCGAGAGTGGCGAGCGCTACCTCGACGAGAGCGAGAGCAACCGCGCCCTCGGGCGCTTCTAGGTAGTCAGCCGCGACCGCCTCGCGCAGGTCATCCAACTCGAAAGAGCCCTCGACCAGTTCGGCGACGGCATCGAGTGCGTCGTCGTTTTCGAACGCTCCACTGCCCCATGCACCCATGCGGTCAGCCTAACCATTGGCATCGGCGCCCAGTCGGGTGTTCACTGTGGAGTGCCTGCGCATCGGCGCACGCACCGCCCCTGACAGAGACAAGGCCTCATGCTCGACGCTCTCGCAGAATCGCTGCCGCTCGCGGTTGCGCTCGCCCTCAGCCCTCTCGCCATTGCCTCGGTGGTGCTCATGTTGCTCTCGGCCCGCCCCCGCGCGGCGAGCGTGGCGTTCTTCGTGGGCTTCGTGATCGCGATCATCGTGGTCACGACCGCGGGCTACCTCCTGGCGACGGTGCTGCCGCACCGAGGAGAAACCTCGATTTCAGCGCCCTACCTGCTCGGTGCACTGGGCATTGTTGCCGTCGTGCTCGCGGTGCGTCAGTGGCGAGCTCGCCCCAAGCCCGGCGACGAGCTCGAACTGCCCGGGTGGATGGCCAAAGTCGAGGGCATCACCACCTCATCGGCGTTCGTCATGGGCGCGTTCTTCGGCGGCATCAAGCCCAAGAACCTGCTGCTGAGCATCGGGCTCGGCGTGAGCCTTGAAGCGCTCACCCTCTCGAACGGTGAGGCCGCGATCGTCATTGGCATCGTGGCGTTCGTCGCGGCGATTCCGATTCTCGTGCCCGTCATCATCTCGCTTGTGGCGCTCGACCGACTCGCGGGTACGCTCGACCGTTTGCGCGCGTGGATGATGCAGCACAACGCCGCGATGGTCGGCACGATTCTGCTCATCGTGGGCGTGCTGCTCATCGGCCAGTCGGTGAGCACGCTTTTCGGGTAGGGATACCCGCGGCGGGCATCCGTCGTCAGTCGGTCTTCTGGCTCAGCAAGAACTCGGCGACAACGCGCGGCACGTAGGGAGCGACGTCTCCGCCGAGCGCGGAGACCTGCCGCACGAGCGAGCTCGACACGTGAGCGTGCGCTGGGTCGGGAAGCATGAAGATGGTCTCGACCCCGGCGAGGTTGCGGTTGACAATGGCCATGGGCGTCTCGTAGGCCACATCAACCTGGCTGCGCACGCCCTTGACGAGCACGCTCGCGCCCACGTCGGTGCAGTAGTCGACGAGCAGACCAACGCTCCAGCTCGTGACGATGATGCTCGGCGGCAGGGCTCGATCAGCGATCGCGTGCTCGATGAGCGTGACGCGCTGAGCAATGGGGAGCAGTGCTTGCTTCGCCGGGTTGTGCACGACGACCACGTGCACCTCGTCAAAAATGCCCGAGGCGCGCTCGATGACATCGAGGTGACCCAGCGTGACGGGGTCGAACGACCCCGGAACAACAGCAATGGTGCTCATGGGGCAAGCCTAGCGAGCGCCGGTTACAGCGACGTTTCTGCGGGCTCGAGCGCCTTGGCGTACTTGGCGGTAACGAGAATCGGCAGGTGGTCAGATTGCCCCTGCGGCAGAGTGGTGACCTTCGTGATCGTGAGGCCGATCGACGTGGCGAAATCGAAGTGCCCGCGAAAGAACTTGTAGCGCGTGTAGGTGCGCGCATCGCTCAGCGAGACTTCGTGGCCGGTCTCTTGCACGCTCGTTGAGAGGTGGTCTTTGAACACTGGGTAGTTGAAGTCGCCCACCATGAGCGTCGGCAGGGTCGACCCGAAGCTGTCGAGAGCCTCGTGTGCCGCCCGAATCTGCGTGCGTCGCAGTGAGTTGAGCGCCGTGAGCGGGGCAGCGTGAAAGCAGCCAATGACGAGCTCTCGCTCGTGCTCGCGGTCGATGAGGTGCGTGCCCAGCAGCCGCTCGAGCGCGGGCTTGGCGATGATGTCGTGCAGCGAGCGCTTGAGCGCGAAGGCCTTGGTGCTGAGTGCTTCGAAGCGATCTTGGTTGTAGTAGATTGCGAGGCCGAGCCGGTTGAGCTTCGTTGCGTCGGCGAGCGTCAGGGCTCCGAGCTCGTGCGGCAGGTCGTCGGTGTCGACCTCTTGCAGGCACAGCAGGTTGGGCGTGTGGGTGTCGACCAGTTGTTCAAGCTCACCGCGTGCCGCGTGCTTGCGCAGGTTGTACGAGATGACTCTCATGACCCCATCCTCCCCCGGCGCGGGTGCCCGCGACGAATCGGGCGCGCTAGTTCTTGGCCAAGAAGTCGCGCTCGGTCTCATCGAGTCGGCGATCGAGAGCCGCCTTGAGCGCCGGATGCTCGCTCAACGCCGCATCCCCCTCGAGCACCCCGGCCGCGGCCTCGCGTGCCTCGAGGATGAGGTCACCGTCGGTGGCCACCCGCAGCAGCCGCAAGCTCGAACGCCCACCACTCTGGTTGGCGCCGAGCACGTCGCCCTCGCGCCGTAGCTCGAGGTCGACCTGCGCGAGCTCGAAACCGTCGAGCGTGGCCGCCACGGCCTCCACTCGCTCGCGCGCGAGACTGCCCTGCTGCGCGGCCGTCACGAACAAGCACAGCCCCGGCACGCCGCCGCGCCCTACGCGGCCCCGCAGCTGATGCAACTGGCTCACGCCAAAGCGATCGGCGTCGGCCACGACCATCGTCGAGGCGTTGGGAACGTCGACGCCAACCTCGATGACGGTCGTGGCAACGAGCACGTCGATCTCGCCGCGCGCGAAGGCCTGCATCGTGGCGTCTTTCTCGTCGGTCGACATGCGGCCGTGCAGCGGCTCGACTCGGCGCCCCGCGAGCGCCGGGTGCGATCGCAGCAGGGGCGTCAGCTCGGCGACGGTTGCCGGGGGGCGGGCCACGGCATCCGTGTCGTCGGCGGAGCCGTCAGTCGCGTCGTCGGCCAGCGCGTCGGGGTCGTCTTCCGGCGTCGCGGCATCGATGGCGGGAACGACCACGAACCCCTGCCGGCCCTGCTCCAGCTCTTCGCCGAGCCGTGCCCACACGCGGTTCCACCAGCCGGGCTTATCGGCAAGCGGCACGACGTGGCTCACGATGGGGATGCGCCCCGCGGGCAGCGTCGCGATCGTCGATACGTCGAGGTCGCCGAAGACCGTCATGGCAACCGTGCGCGGAATCGGCGTCGCCGTGAGCACGAGCACGTGTGGCGGCAGGGCGCCCTTGCGGCGCAGACTCTCTCGCTGCTCAACGCCGAAGCGGTGCTGCTCGTCGACAACGACGAGTCCCAGGTCAGCAAACTGCACCTGGTCACCCAGCAGGGCGTGCGTGCCGATGACGATGCGGGATGCCCCACTAGCGATCGCCAACAGCGCCTTGCGCCGCTCGGGCTGCGACAGTTGCCCGGTCAACAGCACGGGCCGTAGCCGCGCCGCGCGGTCAGGGCCCAGGGTCTGCACGATCGAGCGCAGATGCTGCGCCGCAAGCACCTCGGTGGGAGCGAGCAAGGCGCTCTGCCCGCCACTCTCGGCGACCGTGAGCATCGCGCGCACGGCGACGAGGGTCTTGCCCGACCCCACTTCGCCCTGCACGAGTCGGTTCATCGGCACCGACGCCGCGAGGTCGCGCGTGATCTCATCGCCCACGAGGCCCTGATCGTCGGTCAGGTTGAACGGCAATGCGGCGTCGAAGCCCGCGAGTTCGGGCCCGGGCATTCGCGGCGTCGCCGGCTGCTCGCGCAACGCTGCACGGCGCTGCAGCAGAGCCGCCTGCAGCAAGAAGGCCTCGTGAAACCGCAGGGTGTCGCGGGCGCGGCGCCATTGCTTGTCTTCCTCAGGCCGGTGAATGAACTGGTACGCCTGCCCGAGGTCGAGCAACTCGCGGTCGACCCGCACCTCGTGCGGCACCGGGTCATCGACGGGTGGCAGCGTGTCAAGCACGACGCTGAGGGCCTTCGCGATCTGCCAACTCGCCACGGTCGAGGTCGCCGGGTAGATCGGAATCGGCTGCATTGCCCACTTCTTCGCCTCGGGCCCCGCGTCACGCTCGTCGCCGGCCTCGAAGAGTTCGTAGTCGGGGTGCGCGAGTTGGCGTGTGCCGCGGTACTCGCCGACCTTGCCCGCGAAAATGCCGCGCACCCCAGGCTTCAAGTCGTTCTTGCGCCACGCCTGGTTGAAAAACGTGAGCACGAGAATGCCCTTGCCGTCGGTGATTCGCACCTCCAGAATCGAGCCTTTACGCTGCCGCATCGTGCGCTCGACAACCTCAATGACTTCGGCCACGATCGTCACGTTCTCGTCGATGGCCAAATCACTCAGGGCGGTGAGCTCGCCACGGCGGGCGTAGCGCCGGGGAAAGTGGGTGAGCAGGTCACCGACGGTGAGCATCCCGAACGCCTTCTTGAGCGAGTTCGCGCTGCGATCGCCCAGCGCGCTGCTGAGCTTGGCGTCGAGCGGGCTGGTCACGCTCTCAACGGTACTCGCGCGGCACGACGGCACGGGCCCGCGGCGCACTAGCGTGGAGGCTGTGACACGCATCATCGCCGGGTTCGCGGGCTCGCTGACGCTCAAGGTTCCGAGCGCGGGCACCCGCCCCACGAGCGACCGCGTGCGCGAGGCGATCTTCAGTGCTCTCGAAGCCCGCGATGCGATCGCCGGGGCGCGCGTGCTCGACCTCTACGCCGGCTCGGGAGCCCTCGCGCTCGAAGCCATCAGCCGCGGCGCCGCCTCGGCCGTGCTCGTCGAGAAGTCGTACGCGGCCGCTCAGGTGTGCAAGGCCAATGCAGCGCTCGTGCAGGGTCGGGCGGGGCGCGGCGAGCGACCGAACATCCAGGTGATCGGCAAAGCCGCGACCTCGTTCCTCTCGTCGGCGCTCGACGAGTTCGACCTCGTCTTTATCGACCCGCCGTATGAGGTGGGCGGGCTCGAACTCGACCACGTGCTCGAGGGCCTCGTGCCGCGATTGGCTCCGGATGCTGTGATCGCGCTCGAGCGCTCCTCGCGCTCCCCGGCTCCCGCCTGGCCCGCGGGGCTCGAGCTCGCGAAGACCTCGCGCTACGGCGAAACCACGATCTACTGGCTGGATCGCGCCGAACGGTAGCGAACACGCACGGCGACGGCGCCAAAGCCGAGCAGCAGCAGCAAGGCGGCGAGCAGCGCCGAGCCGAGCACGGGCGACGCGGGTGAGCCGGTGGCCGCGAGTTCCGGGGCCGCCGCACAGTCGATCGAGAAGGTTTGTGCGTTGCCCTGCGCGCCCCCTACGTAGGCCTCACACGCGTTGAAGAACATGATCTGCTCGGTGAAGTCCACCGCATTGAACTCATATGCCGCAATGAACGCAAGTGTCTCGGCGTCGTACTCGTTGATGACGCCGGGAGCGCTCGACCCCATGTCGCTGAGGTACACCGAACGACCATCCGGCGACACTGCGCAGTACGAGTAGGAGTTCAGGTCTTCTTCGGTGACTGCATTCGTCGCGACAATCGCGCCCGTGGCCGTCGAGACTCGAAAGAAGGTCGTCGCGTCTTGGTCGGGAAGGTACAGAGAAAGCCCGTCAGGCGACATGCACGAGCCGTTGCCCTCGAGCAGGCTCACATCGGTATACGAGTCAGAGACGGTGAGCGAGACGAGATCGATAACGTCAATCGACCCGTCCGAGTACACCGCGTACAAAGTCGAGCCATCGGGCGAGAGGTGGAGCTGCTCCACGATGGCTCCCGAAGGAAGGATCACAAGGGTATCGATCAGCAGTCCGGTGGAAGGGTCGACGACATACAGTTCATTGTCGATGTAGTCGTGGAGGTAAAGCCGGTCGCCGCTCGGCGACAGCGCAACCGTCAAGACTCGGGTGAATCCAGGATCAGTAATCCCGTCAACGACCGTCGCTGTCGCGATGTCGATGACCAAGACCTGCTGAGTCGCCGACGAGTTGTAGTTCGCCACGTAGGCGGTGAGTCCGTCAGGCGAGATCGCGACGCCCCCGGGCCCATCCACCAGGTTCAGCGGATCATCGACGATTGTCGTCGTGTTGGCGACCGTATTGATGATGCGCACCTCGTTGTCGTCGTAGCCCGACATGACGATGTACGTTCCGTCAGGAGATGCGTCCCAGTAACTCGTGTTTGCCCACGTGAAGCTGATTGACTCCGCTCCCGGTCCGGCTGCTGTGGCGGGGGTAGCCACAAACACCGTTGACGCGAGGGCGAGAATCACGCCAGCAATGGTCGAACGGCGGAGCAATGAAGACGAGCGCATGGCGAAACTCCCGAATATCAGTCGGGTTATATCTGAGCCTAGTTGACAGGCGGATGCTCGCCAAGCGGTGTCGCGCGGCAAACCCGCGACGAGTCCTCGCGCCCGCGACTTACTGTGGTCGTGTCACGTTGTGGGGGTTCTGCGTCATGAATAGTCAGAAGCCCGAAACAAAGGAGCGGTGACGGATGCTGTCAGAACCTGAGCTGGACGACCGCTTGGCCAGAGCCAAGCGAGCCGACCTATCGGCACCCGAAGCGTTTCTCGACGCCATTCTCGCTGAGGCTGCGCAAGAACGACCGTCGACTCGCGCGCCTCGGAAGGCCGTCGTCATCGCGATCATCGGCACTCTCGTGGTCGGAGGCGCGACTCTCCCCGCCGCCGCCGAAGAGATCCAAACGTTTCTAGCCCAGGCTGACCTCGGCGCCCAAGGCGGAACCGAGGTAATTCCGTACTCGGAGTGGGTCAACCTCGGTGCGCCCGACTTCCCTGAATACCTGAGAGCGACATTGTGGACTGATGCCACGTTGCCTCCGGGAATGAGTCACGACGAACTGGTCGAGAAGATCATCGACAGGAAGCCAGAGGGCGGTGGCTACATGCAAGAGGTCGTGTTCCGGATGCAGTACGAGGTGATCGCGCACTGCGGATGGATGTCGGAGTGGCGACAGGCAATGCTGCGAGGAGACGGTAACGCGGCAAGGATCGCCGCGACGCAGCTCCAGGCAGCAACGACATGGCGCGGACTCGTCTCGACCGACGGTGGCGGGATCATGGAGCAATACCGAGGGGTCGCGGACGCTGCCGCGTCGGGTGACGCCCGCACCGTAGCAGCCAGCCCCCGCCACCGCGAGTGCCAGATCATGGGTGTGGAGTCCCGGTGACGTCGCCCGTGACGGATGAGTCGCGTCGAGAAAGCGGCGCTTCCTCGACGGTCGACCCAGGGGACATGAAGCAGCTCTTGCGCGACCTGATGCCCGAGTTGCTTCGCTACTTTGGGCGCCGCGTGCCGAATGCGGAAGATGCTGCCGACTGCCTCGGCGAAACCATGATCGTTCTGTGGCGGCGACGTGAAGCGGTTCCGCTCGACCGAGAGTCGGCCCGGCGGTACGCCTACGGTGTTGCCGCGAATGTGCTTCGTGAGTCACAACGGGGCCGGGCACGGCAGTTTGCTCTCGCCGAGCGCCTTGTCGCCGAATACGACCTCACTCGGGACGGTGTCGCCGACGGGGATACAGACAGCGACCTCGCTCGTGCACTGAGCGCCTTACGGCCGCTTGACCGTGAGCTCGTGCTCCTCGTCGCGTGGGAAGGGTTCGGCGTGGGCGTAGCCGGAGCGATTCTGGGGCTCAGTGATCAGGCATCACGTGCGCGGTACTCACGAGCGCGCGCACGCCTTCGTCGCGAGCTCGCCAGCCCCGGCGACGACTGATCCGGTCAGCCGGCCTGCCCGCTCCACTCGGCGAACGGGTCCCAGCCGCCGCGCTCGTCGAACACGCGGCCGTCGACGAGCACCGCGGGCCCGTGGCGATCGGCCGCGACGACCCGGCCGATGACGCGAAATCCGCCGGGAAGAGCATCCACGGGCGGCGCCACGTCGGGCGGGAAGGTCGCCAGCAGCGCGTGGTCTTCTCCCCCGGTGAGCGCGAGCGACGCGGGCGCGGCCGGGTCGAGCCCGTGCGCGAGCGCGACCTCGCGCACCTGTGCGCTGTCGAGATCGAGTGAGACTCCGCTCGCGTGGGCGATACGGCGCGCGTCGAGGGCGAGGCCATCGCTCAGGTCGAGCATGGCGGAGGCTCCGCCGAGGGCGGCGGCGACGCCGTCCGCGATCGGCGGGTGCGGCGTGAGCTGGGCGGTGATGGGCACGGGATGCTCGGCGCGCAGCCGCAGCGCGGCAGCAGCATCCGGAGCCCCCGTCGCATCGACCGCACGCTCGAACAGCAGACGCAACCCATCGGAGGCCAACCCCAGCGAGCCGGAGACCGCGACCCAGTCGCCCGGCCGCGCGCCGGAGCGCGTCACGGGCTCGCGATCCTCGAGGTCACCGAACGCCGTGACGGCGATGGTGAGCACGTTCGACACACTGAGGTCTCCGCCAATGACTCCGCAGCCGGGCGCGAGCGCCTCGCATGCATCGCGCAGGCCCTCGGCGAGCGCCTCGAGCTCGGCGACCGGCGTCTCGGCGGGCGCGGCCAGGGCCACGACGAGGGCCGTGGGCCGCGCGCCCATCGCCGCAACGTCGCTGAGGTTCGTGGCCGCGGCCTTGAACCCGAGGTCGTGCATGGTCGACCACGCGGTGCGAAAGTCGGGGCCGTGAATCATCATGTCGGTCGTGATCACGACGCGGCCGTCGGCGGCGGCGAGCACAGCGGCGTCGTCGCCGGGGCCGAGCACGGTCGCATCGCTTTCCGGCAACAGCGGAATGATGCGCGCGAGCGCGGCAAGCTCACCGACTGACCCGAGGGTGTCGACAGGATGCGCGGCGCTGGTCACGCGTCAACGCTAGTCGGCCCCACGCGCGCGAGCACTCTCACGCCGGTACTCTCGACCCATGGCCACCTCACCCGAGCCCACCGCGCCCGACTCCTCCGCTTCGCCCTACGGCCCTGCTGACGGAGTCGAGCAGCTGTTCGGCGCAACAGCCGAGGCGCCCACCGCGCCCGCCGAACCCGCCACGCCCGAGGCGACTTTGGCATGGGTCGACCGCGGCCGGCGCATCCTGACCATCGCGACGTGGATCACGGCGGGCCTTTCGATCGCGCTCACGATCGGCATCGTCATTCTCGGGGTGCTCAACGTGGGCGCCGCCGATCTCGTGCCCGGAGAACTCACCGACACGCTCGTGTGGTCATCGATCTTCGCCGCCCCCATCTCGTTCACGATCGCGATGAACCTGCTGGTGTGGCGCGGGATGCTGCGGGCGCTGAGCCGCCGCACGCGCGGGCAGGCCATCGCGATCGTCATCGTCGTGTCGATCGCCCTCGCTTTCGCGAGCGTGCTGATCGTCACGGGCTTGCTGTTCGCGGGCTTCCTCGCGGGCATCACGTTCAGCGCGGGCAGCGGCTTCTAGCCGCGCGGCCAGCCGCGCCGCTCGAAGCCGACGCCAACCTCTGCCGCGATAGCGTGGTGACGATGTCGACACGCACCGTTCCCTTTCGCGCCCGCTGGGCATCCGTGGCCCTCATGGCGACCGCGGCCCTCGTGCTGAGCGGTTGCGCTGGCACGGTGCCGCTCGACCCCGGCCCCGATGCGAACAACCCCGAGTGCGCGGCGATCTCGGTGCGCGTGCCCGACACCATCAACGACCTCAACCGCCGCACGACGAACGCGCAAGCCACGGCCGCGTGGGGTGACCCGGCTGCGGTCATTTACCGCTGCGGCCTGCCCGAGCAGGGCCCGAGCGACCTGCCGTGCTTCGAGGTCGACGGCGTCGACTGGTTGCTCGACGAGTCGAACGCTCCCCGCTACGTCTTCACAACCTACGGCCGCACTCCTGTGACCGAAGTCATCGTCGACATCACTTACGTCGCGGGAGCCGACGCCGTTCGGGCGATCAGCCCCGCGGTCTCGTTCGTGGATGCTGATGCCCGGTGCCTCGCGGCCACCGACGTCTTCGGCGGCGGGTCGGTGGGCCCCACGGGCGAGCCCACCCCGACGCCGACGCCCTAGGCAGACCTACGCGCGGGGCCCGTCGAGCCCGACGAGCTTGCCCGCGATGCCGCCCGCTGCCCGCAGTGCGGCGCCGCCCCCGAATCCCGCTTGCGGAAACACGACACGGCGATCACGGGCTTCGGTCAGTGCGTCGAGCAGCACGGTCGCGGCAGGCTGCAGCGGCGCCCAGAGGTAGAGCGAGAGCGCACCGGGGATCGAGTTGACCTCGTTGACGAAGAGCTCGCCGGTCTTCTCGTCGAGCAGCAGGTCGACGCGCACAATGCTCGTGAGGCGCGTGACCTCGGCGACGCGCTCGGCCAGCTCGCGAGCCTTCGCGTGAACCGCGTCGGGCACGCTGGCCGGAAACTCGCGCGGAGCGCTCATGAAGCCCGCCTCGGCTCCGGCACCACCCGCGAGGTACTTCTCGGCATACGAGTAGAGCGCGCTGCCCGCGTCGCCGCGCAGTGGCTTTTCGAGCGGCGTGATCTCGAGCGAGGGGTAGGTGCGAAAGGCAATGTTGAGGTCGACGAGCTCGGGGCGGTACGGCTCAACCACCGCGCCCGTGCGCAAGTGAACGCTCGTGGCGGCGAGCGCGCGCGCCGCATCCACGTCGTCAGCAATCTCGATGCCGATCGACGAGCCACCAAAGCGCGGCTTGACGATGTAGGGGCCCGCGAAGCTCGGCTCGACGATCGTCGACACGGCTTCACGCGGTAATGAGGGGATGCCCGCGGCGTGCATGAGCCCACCGAACGCGAGCTTGTCCATACCGACGGCGCCCGCGAAGAGGGTGGAGCCCGTGGCGGGGATTCCCATGAGCGAGAACACTGCCGCAGCACCGCCACCCTCGCCGACTCCGCCGTGCAGGCACAGCAGAGCGGCCTCGATCTCGAGGCGCTCGGCACCGAGGCGCTTGCGGCGATAGAGCCCGGGCTCGCCCGAGACGCGCGCCTCGAGCACGACCGAGTCGCGCGGAGCACCCTCGAGGTAGTCTTTCGCCTCGGTTGCGTCAGGAACGCGGTACCACTCCCCCGTGGGCGACCAGTAGATCGGCACGACGCTGTGGCCCGCGGCGGTGAGAACGCGCTCGGCCTGCAAGCCGGTCAGAATCGAGATCTCGTGCTCGGGGCTCGGGCCGCCAAAAACGACGGCCCAGGGGGCAATACCAGCCATGATTCCCTCACGTGATCGAGTGCCGCGGCAGTCAGCCCTGAACGGCTCAGCTCTGCCCGGGCGGCCGATCAGGGGTAGTGGTCGGGCAGATCGTTCTCGTAGAGGATAACGCCCCGGTCACCCGCAGCTTCGACCGCACGAGCAACAGCGGCGTCACGCAGATCAACGGGGATCGCCCCCGGGGCGCCCACCGCGGCCGCGCTGGCATA
The DNA here is from genome assembly GCA_013297625.1 of Actinomycetota bacterium. Classification (GTDB taxonomy): domain Bacteria; phylum Actinomycetota; class Actinomycetes; order Actinomycetales; family Microbacteriaceae; genus Microcella. Next base: position 21,673 of record JAAFHT010000014.1, read on the forward strand.
CCCGGCAAGCAAAGCCGAGCGGTTCGTTCGGGCGACCGCGAAGAGCAATCCGCCCGCCGTGGCAATGGCCGCACCAAAGGCGTGGTTGCGCTCTGCTTGCACGGGTCCGAGCTCAACCATGCCGGGCGTGACGACCACGAGCGGCCCTCCGCGTTCGGCGGCGAGGGATGCCGCGCCCTCAAGGGCGCGGAGCGCCCCCACCGGATTCGAGTTATAGGTGTCGTCGATCACGAGCGCACCACTCGGAGCCTGCTGCACTTCAGCGCGATGCTGCGAGCCCGGAAGGTCGGCAAGGCGGGCCGCGATCGTGGCGACGGGAACATCCGCCGCGAGGGCAATCGCCGCCGCAACCGCCACGTTGACGGCGTGGCCCGTGTTCGAGACCGTGACGGATACGGGCTCGGCGCCAGGCCCGATCACCAGGCTGCTCGGCTCGCCCTCGCCGCCGGGAGTCAGCACGACGTCGGCCACGCCCCCCGCCACGCAACTGACCGTGACGACGCGCTTACCCTGCGCCGCGCACTGCTCGGCGAGAGCCTCGAGGCGTCGGTCGTCGATCGGCAGCACGACCGTGCCGGCGCGCTCGGTGATCTCAGCCTTGGCGCTGAAGATGACGTCGGTCGAGCCCATGCGCTGCAAGTGCGCTTCACCGATGACCGTGATGGCCGCGATGTCGGGCGGAAAGTAGGTCGACAGTTCGCGAATCTCGCCGGGGCCGAAGATGCCCATCTCGGCGACGAACACCTCGGTGCCCGGCACGAGCTTGTCATTGACGGCTCGCGAGAGCCCGAGGCGGTTATTGAAGGATGCGGGGCTCGCGACCGTCGTAAACGTCGCGCTCAGCAAGTGAGCCACGTAGTTCTTCGTGCTCGTCTTGCCGTAGGAGCCCGTGATCGCAATGACGCGTGGGCGCACTTGGGCGAGTCGCTTCTGCGCGGCCAGAACGAACTTCTTCGAGCCCGCCTTCTCGATCGGCGCGGTGATGGCGAGCGCCAGATCAGTCAGCGGCGCGCTCAGCAGCAGCGTGAGGGCAACCCCCGCCGGGCCGATGAGGGCCAGCAAGCCCATGCCAATCGCAAGGTGCAGCAGAATCCACACGAGCAGCAAGCGCTTGAGGCGACTCGTCATCGCGAGTTTCGCCGAACGCCCGCGCATCGGGAGGCCTACGGGGAAGAAAGCGAGCAACACCACGGCGAAAGCCGTGAGCGATGCGCACAGTATGTGCCCCGACTTCGCGTCGTCACCGGGCACCACCAACGGCACCAAGAGTGCCGCCGCGGTTCCCGCCGCCGCCGTGAGAAAGACAACGAGCGAAATAGCCTCGGTCTGCACCCAGAGTTGTGCCATGCGCGAGACCGAGCCCGGCACATAGTGCTCACGTTGCGCCACGCGCACCCAGCGAGCCGCGATCGGCACCGCGGCCGCGGCGCCCACCAGCGCGATAGCGATGAGCGCGGGAAGGGGATCGATCGTCATGCGGGTTTCTCCTGCTCGTGCGCCGCAAGCATGCCGAGTAGCTCTTCGCGCACCGCAAGCTCGAGGTCGCCCGCGAGCAAGTGGGCGGTGCCGGGCACGACACGGAAGGGTGATCCGGCGCGCTCGGCCGCGACGCGACCCGCGTCGGTGGGCGCCGCCGTGTCGTGCTCACCCCACACGAAACGCAGGGGAACCGTGCCCTCGGCGAGCGCCGCGAGGTCGTCGTCGTACGACTCGTTCACGACGCGCACGAGAATGCCGCGCAACACTCCCTGGGCGGCGCGGTAGTCGGCTGAGCCGCGCTGGTTACGCAGGGCATCCATGCGGGCGTCGCTCAGCAGGCCGCGGCGGTTCGCCCAGCGCGCGAGCCGGTAGCTGAGCGGAGGTGCGGTCGGGGCCTGCAACTTCACGAGCGGCACGCCCGTGAGCACGAGCCCGGCAACAAGCTCGGGGCGACGCGCAGCGAGACGCACGGCCACCCGCCCACCGAACGAGTGACCCACGATGATGACGGGTGCGAACGCGGCAATCGCCTCGGCCACGAGGTCGGCATAGTCATCCGTGCCCCAGGCGGTCTCGGGCGCGGGCGCCGGCCCAAACCCGGGCAAGTGGATGCTCACGGCATCGAGCCCCGACAGAATCGTCGCGAAGTCGGTACCGTCGCGCCCCCAGCCGTGCAGAGCGACGACGCGCGGTGGGGTCGACCCGTGCTTCTCGGCCAGAACACGGCCGCCGGCAAGGGAGGTGATCACGAGAGCCAGCCTACCGAGCGGGCGCGCTCTCTCGAGCCTGCGGCTCGGCGGCAAACATCACTCGGCCTGCGGCAGGTCTGAGTCGGTCGCGAGATGCGGAGCGAGCTCGCGCGGGTCGAGAGTGCCCTCGAGCACCCGCGCCACTTGCGCGACGATGGGCATCGAGACGTCTCGCGTCGCGGCGAGTTCGAGAATGGGGCCGACCGACGCCAAACCTTCGGCTGTCTGATTCATCTGGGCGATGACCTGCTCGAAGCCGTAGCCCTGACCCAAGAGCCGACCGGCGGTGTTGTTGCGCGAGAGCGGTGACTCGCACGTGGCGATGAGGTCGCCGAGGCCTGCGAGGCCAATCATGGTTTCGGGTCGCGCGCCAAACGCCACGGCAAAGGCGCTGAGCTCAACGAGACCCCGAGTGATGATCGAGGCCTTCGTGTTTTCGCCGTAGCCCACGCCGTCGGCGATGCCCACGGCCACCGCGATGAGGTTCTTGAGCACGCCGCCGAACTCGGTGCCAATGACATCGGTGTTGACAAACGAGCGAAAGTAATCGTTCGACGACACGGTCGCGACCGCCACCGCTGTGTCGTGGCTCGCACTCGCCACGACCGCCGCGGTGGGCTCGCGCTTAGCGATCTCGAGCGCGAGGTTGGGGCCACTCACGACGGCGATGCGCTGGCGATCAACGCCCAGTTCTTGCTCGATGACTTCGCTCATGCGCAAGCCGGTTCCGCGCTCGACGCCCTTCATGAGGCTCACAACGGGCACCTCGGGCGGCAAGATGTCGCGAATCGACGCGAGGTTGCTGCGCAGGGTTTGGCTCGGCACGGAGAGGTAGACCTGCTCGGCGCCCGCGAGCACGTGCTCGAGCGAATCATGCCCGCGCAGATTGCGCGGCAGGTTAATGCCCGGTAGGTAACCCGAGTTGCGGTGCGTCTCAGTGATCTCTTGAGCTACCTCGCGGCGGCGCGCCCAGATGAGCACGTCAGCGCCGCCATCGGCGAGCACCTTGGCAAACGTCGTGCCCCACGACCCGGCGCCGAGCACGGCGACGCGCTGAGCCGTGAGGTCGGCATCGGGCGAGGGCAACCGCACGGCCTCGGTGAGCGGCGGATGCTCGCTCACAGTCGACCCGTCTCGCTCTGGCCGTGGTCGGCCGGGTTCCATCGCTCGGCCGGCGGTGTTTCGCCGCGCAGGTCGCCCAGCAACGCGGCGATGGCCGCCATGACGCGATCGGTGCCTTCGGCAAGAGTCGCTTGGTCGAGCGGACGCCCAACGAGGTCACTCAAGTCGACGGGGTCACCGATCTTGCACGTCACGGTCTTGCGCGGAAAAAAGCTGATCTTTTTCGAGTAGCGCGCCATGATGTGCTGGGTTCCCCAGTGGGCGGCAGGAATGATGGGCACTCCGACTTGCAGCGCCATGCGCACGGCGCCGGTCTTGCCGCGCATGGGCCACAGGTCGGGGTCGCGCGTGAGGCTGCCCTCGGGGTAGATGATGACGGCGAGCTCGTTGTCGACGAGTTGCTGGGCAGCCTTGAGCGGGGCATCCAATCGCCCGCGCCCCTCGCGCTCGACGGGAATCTGCCCTGACCAGCGCAACACGGCACCCAGCACGGGGTTCTTGAAGACGCTCGCCTTGGCCAAGAACCGCGGCACGCGCCCGAGCTTCCACATGAAGCGCCCCATGATGACGGGGTCGATCTCACTGAAGTGGTTCGGCGCCAGAATGAACGCACCGGTCTTGGGCAGCTTCTCGCCGTCGATCACGGGGTAGCGGGCCATGAGCGTCAAGATCGGCAACAGAGTGGCCGCGATCAGATGCCAGCCCAACGTCTTCTCGGATCGGCGCTTCGGCGTCTTTGCAGTTTCAGGCACGGCTAAAGGGTAGTGCGTGAGGCGCCTCAGACCAGTTCAAAGTCGGCGCCGAGTGCCGTGAGCTTGTCGATGAAGAGCTCGTAGCCGCGGCTGATGATGCCCACGTTGCTGATCGTTGACGTGCCGGTGGCGGCGAGGCCCGCGATGAGGTGGCTGAAGCCGCCGCGCAAGTCGGGCACGCGAACGGATGCGCCGTGCAACGGCGTCGGCCCCGTCACGACAGCGGCTTGCTCGAGCGGGCGGCGCGGCACGCGGCGCGTGATCGACGCGAGGCCCGACTGGTGCACCACGATGTGGGCGCCCATCTCGTTGAGCGCCTCGGTGAACCCAAAGCGGTTTTCGTACACGGTCTCGTGCACGACCGACTCGCCCTCGGCCTGCGTGAGCGCAACGATGAGCGGCTGCTGCCAGTCGGTCATGAAGCCCGGGTGCACGTCGGTCTCGATCATGACGGGCTTGAGCGGGGTGCCAGGGTGCCAAAAGCGAATGCCGTCTTCGAGCACCTCGAACTCGCCGCCGACCTTGCGGTAGACGTTGAGGAAGGTCATGAGCTCTTGCTGCTTCGCCCCGCCGACGGTGATGTCGCCCTTCGTTGCGAGTGCCGCGGCAGCCCAACTAGCCACCTCGTTGCGGTCGAAGATCGCCGTGTGCTGGTAGCCGTGTAGTTTCTCGACACCCTCGATGACGATGACCCGATTGGGCTCGACCGAGATGATCGCGCCCATCTTCTGCAGAATCGCAATGAGATCCATGATCTCGGGCTCGATCGCGGCGTTCTTGAGCTCCGTCGTGCCTTCGGCGCGCACGGCCGTCAGAAGCACCTGCTCGGTCGCGCCCACACTCGGGAAGGGCAGTTCGATGAGAGCACCCTTGAGCTTCTGAGGCGCCGTGAGGTGGATGCCCTCGTGCTTCTTGTCGACGATCGCCCCGAAAGCGCGCAAAGCGTTGAGGTGGAAGTCGATCGGCCGGTCGCCGATGCGGCAGCCGCCAAGGTCGGGAATGAACGCCTCGCCCAGCTGGTGCAGCAGTGGCCCGCAAAACAGAATGGGGATGCGGCTTGACCCGGCGTGGGCATCAATCTCAGCGAAGTGCGCGCTCACGACATTGCTGGGGTCGAGGCGCAAGACGCCCTCACCCTCGCTCGTGATCTCGACACCGTGGGCGCGCAGCAAACCCGTGACGACGTGCACGTCGCTAATCTCGGGCACGCCTTTGAGCACGCTCGGGCCATCGGCGAGCAGCGCCGCCACCATGGCCTTCGTCACGAGGTTCTTGGCCCCGCGAACCTCGACGCGACCGTGCAGCGGCTTGCCGCCGTGGATGACGATCGTGTCAGAAGCGAGGCCGACGCGCGCGGCGGCCTTTTGCGAGTCTTTCGAGAGCGAATTCATGTGACCTCAGGTGGTGGTATCTGTCGACCCTCAGCGGGTGGGAAGGGTCGTGGGGCGCCAGCTTTCACGGCGCGCTTCAAAGTCGGTGATTGCCTGTTCATCGCGCAAGGTCAGGCCGATGTCGTCGAGGCCTTCGAGCAGGCGCCAACGCGTGTAGTCGTCAATCTCGAACGGCACGGTGATATTCCCCACCGACACGGTGCGCTCGACGAGGTCGACCGTGGCATCCATGCCCGGGTTGGCTTCGAGCTCGGTCCAGAGAGTCTCGACTGTCGCTTCGTCGACGACGCCCACGAGCAGACCCTGCTTGCCGGCGTTGCCGCGGAAGATGTCGGCGAACTTTGGGCTGATGACCGCGGCGAAGCCGAAGTCGCGCAACGCCCAGACCGCGTGCTCACGGCTCGATCCGGTGCCGAAGTCAGAGCCGGCAATGAGGATGCGCGGGTTGGCGTATTCGGGTCGGTTGAGAATGAACTCGGGGTCTTGCCGCCACGCCGAGAAGAGCGCGTCGTCGTAGCCCGTCTTCGTCACTCGCTTGAGAAACACCGCGGGGATGATCTGGTCGGTGTCGACGTTGCTGCGGCGGAACGGAACCGCGACGCCCGTGATCGTGCTGACCTTTTCCATGATCTAGACCGTCGCCCCTTCGATCGTGGAGAACCGAGGATCGACCTCGATACCGTCGGCCATGAGGTCGCTCACGCTCGAGAGCGTTCCGCGAATCGCCGTCGATGCGGCGACGAGCGGCGACACGAGGTGCGTGCGCCCGCCCTTGCCTTGCCGGCCTTCGAAGTTGCGGTTGCTCGTCGACGCGCAGCGCTGACCCGGCTGCAGCTGGTCGGGGTTCATGCCCAAGCACATCGAGCATCCGGCGAAGCGCCACTCGGCACCGAAGGCTTCGACGATCTTGTCGATGCCCTCCGCCTCGGCCTCAAGCCGCACGCGTGCCGAGCCGGGCACGACGATGACGTCAACACCCTCGGCCTTCTTCTGCCCCTTGATGATCGAAGCGAAGGCGCGCAAGTCGTCGAGTCGGCTGTTGGTGCACGAGCCCATGAAGACCACGTCGACCGGAATCTGCTTCATGGGCGTGCCCGGCGTCAGGTCCATGTATTCGAGCGCGCGCTCAGCGGCGGCGCGCTCGTTCGCGTCGATGATCGTCGCGGGGTCGGGAACCGACTGGCTGAGCGAAATGCCCTGGCCAGGGTTCGTGCCCCACGTGACGAAAGGCTCGAGCTCATTGGCGTCGAGGAAGACTTCGGCGTCGAAGACGGCGTCGTCATCGGTGGCGAGAGTGTTCCAGTAGGCCACGGCCGCATCCCAGTCGGCGCCCTCGGGAGCGTGGGCTCGGCCCTTCAGGTAGGCGTAGGTCGTCTCGTCGGGGGCGACCATTCCGGCGCGGGCGCCCGCCTCGATCGACATGTTGCAGATCGTCATGCGGCCATCCATCGACAGCGCGCGGATGGCCGAGCCACGGTACTCGAGCACATAACCCTGGCCGCCGCCCGTGCCGATCTTGGCGATGACCGCGAGAATGATGTCTTTCGCCGTCACGCCCGGCTTGAGCTCGCCCTCGACGGTGATGGCCATGGTCTTGAACGGCTGCAGCGGCAGCGTTTGCGTCGCGAGCACGTGCTCGACCTCGCTCGTGCCGATGCCAAAGGCCATGGCGCCGAACGCGCCGTGCGTGCTCGTGTGCGAGTCGCCGCACACAACCGTGATGCCCGGCTGGGTCAGCCCGAGCTGCGGGCCCACGACGTGCACGATGCCCTGCTCGATGTCGCCGAGCGAGTGCAAGCGAATGCCGAACTCTTTCGCGTTAGCGCGCAACGTCTCGATCTGGATGCGGCTCGTCGGCTCGACGATGGGCTTATCGATCGCGAGCGTCGGAGTGTTGTGGTCTTCGGTCGCGATCGTGAGGTCGGGGCGACGCACGGGGCGGCCGGCCATCCGCAGCCCATCGAAGGCTTGCGGGCTCGTCACCTCGTGCACCAAGTGCAGGTCGATGTAGAGCAGATCGGGCTCGCCGTTCTCGCCCTTGGCGACGAGATGGGCATCCCAGACCTTTTCGGCCAGGGTGCGAGGGCGGTGGTGTGGCGTCTCGTTCATGCTGGGGAAATCACCCTTCTAACAAGGAATGCGAAGCGGCCGCGCCAGAACTCCGCGACGAGGATGCGACCTGGGGTGATCAGGACTCGTCGCGGCGACGAAGAAGAAGCCGCGTCTTGTGCCGCATGCCGTTCAGGCTATCACTGGGCGGCAGGCGGCCCCGAAGGCACCTGCTCGTCGTCGTCGTCGGCCGGCGCCGCGAGGGCCGTCGGCAGATAGCGCTGCTGGATGCGCAGCTTGATGAGGCTCGCACCGACCGCAATGGCCATCGCACCGATGATGACACCGAGCGAGGTCCACGTGTCGATATCGGGAACCCACTCGATGTGCTGGCCGCCGTTGATGAACGGCAGCTCGTTCTCGTGCATCGCGTGAAAGACCAGCTTGACGCCGATGAAGGCGAGGATGAACGCGATGCCGTACTTGAGGTACTCGAGCTTGTCGACGAGGTGACCCAGCAAGAAGTAGAGCTGGCGCAAACCCATGAGCGCGAACACGTTGGCGGTGAAGACGATGAACGGGCTCTGCGTGATGCCAAAGATGGCGGGAATCGAGTCGAGCGCGAAGATCAGGTCTGTTGTGCCGATGGCGATGAGCACGATGAGCAGAGGCGTGAACACCCGCTTGCCGTCAACCACGGTGCGAATCTTCATGCCGTGGTAGTCGTCGGTGATCGCGATGCGCTTGCGCAAGAACCGGATCAGCGCATTCTCGCGCGCCTCGTCGTCTTCGCGGCCCGAGAACGCCTGCTGAGCGGCAGTGATGAGCAAGAAAAGACCGAAGATGTAGAAGATCCAGCTGAAGTTCTCGATGAGCGTCGCGCCGAGCAAGATGAAAACGCCGCGGAACAGCAAAGCCAGAATGATGCCGATCATCAGCACCTCTTGCTGCATCTTCTTGGGCACCGCGAACTGGGCCATGATGATGACGAAGACGAAGAGGTTGTCGATCGACAGGCTGTATTCGGTCAACCAGCCCGCGATGAACTCGCCGCCCGCATTCGGGCCCGCGACCGCGAACATGAGGCCCGCAAAGACGAGCGCGAGCGCCACATAAAAGCCGACCCACAGCGCCGACTCTCTGGGGCTCGGAATGTGCGGGCGCCGCACGACGAGTAACAGGTCAGCGATGAGGATGAGGCTGAGCACAATGAGCGAGGTGATTTCGAACCACGCGGGAATGACGAAGTCGCTCACAGCGGCCTTTCGGTGAAGGGGACAGCGGGCTAGCCTACTCCCCGCCGCGGCCGTGCCCGTTCGGCGTCAGTCTTTCTCGATCGTGAGTGTCCAGGTGGCGTCGCCTTGCTCACCCTCGAGATCGATCGTCGTCGTGTCACGCGTATATGGCCCCGTCAGAGAAGCGGGCCCACTTTCGAAAGCGATCGCAATGGCGATTTGGCCGTTCTCCACGGTCCAACGGTCTGAGTCGTCGTCGTAGACACCGTCGTTGTAGGTCAGGCCTATCCCGCCGCCCTGCTGAAACTCGAAGCCCCACACGTCACCATCAGAGTCGGTGCCCGACCAGGTAGTGCCGACCAGCTCTTCGCCCGTTGAGGGATTGAGCACCTCAGAGATCTGCGCGCACCCCGCGGTGCCCACGACGAGAGCAAGAGCCAGCGAGACAGTAGCGAGAGCGCGCAGTCGAGTCATGCCCCAAGCGTAGTGACTTGATCGTGGAGGCGACGAAGCGCCCCTTAGCGCGTTAACCAACGAAACCGCCCAGATAATTCTGGGCGGTTTCGGTTGTGACCCCAGCGGGATTCGAACCCGCGTTACCGCCGTGAGAGGGCGGCGTACTAGGCCGCTATACGATGGGGCCGCGTTCGCAACCACACGAGTATGCCACAGCGCGCACACCCCGGCAAAACGAGGGCCGGGGCAGGCGGGCAGGCTTCGGCCGGGGGTTAGGCGAGCACCCGCAGGGCGCCCGCATCCATCGTGATATCGACCGGCAGCGGCGCGATGCGCTCGCCATCGGCGTAGGCCACGACCCCGGCGGCCTCGATGCGCACCGATGATGCTCGGTGCACGACGACGCGCGGGTCGGTGATGTGAGTGCCGGCGAACACGCGCGGGTAGATGCGCAAGAACGCGAGGCGGCCGAGCGGGCGAACGAGAACGACATCAAAGAGTCCGTCGTCGAGCTGGGCGTCGGGGGCGACCTTCATTCCGCCGCCGAACGAGAGGTTGTTGGCGACCGCGACGAGCAAGGCGCGCTCGCGATGCTCGACGCCATCAAGAGTGAGCGTGTACTCGATCGGGCGCAGCTTGGCCAATTCGACGAGCAAGGCGATCGTGTAGCGGCTGCGGCCGCGCGGGCGCGTCATGCGGTTGGCACGCTCATTGACGAGAGCGTCGAAACCCGCCGACAGGATGCACGCGAATCGAGCCCGCCCCTCAGCAAAGCCAATCGCGCCCGCGTCAATGACTCGGGGCGGCCGCTGCAGGGCGTCAACGAGCGACTCGATCGCGGCTTCGGTATCGCCGATGGGTATGCCCAGGCCGCGAGCCATGTCATTGCCCGTGCCGCTCGGCACGAGGCCCAGAGGAACGCGCGAACCCTCGAGCGCGAGCACACCGAGGTTGATCATGCCGTCACCACCCACGACGACGAGGGCGTCGGGCTTCGACCGCACGGCCTCGCGCGTGGCGTCGAGCAGTTGAGCAAAGTCAGGCTCGATGAGGCTCGTGACGTCGTGGCCCAGCCCGCGAAGGGTGGTGACCACGGCGGGGCCGACTTCGCGGCCGCGGCCGAACGAGGCGTTGGGGTTGATGGCGACGACGATGCGCTTCGACGACGATGTCATGGGCTGATTATGACCGGGTTTCAGGTGCCGCGGTTCTGTTGCAGCTCATAGACCGCGATGAGCTCGGCCATCGCCTTTTCGCGCTCGTCGCCCCCCGCCTCGAACATGTCGGTGACGTGAGTGCGCAAGTGGTTTTCGACGAGCAGCTTATTGAGGCTGCGCAGGCTCTTCTGTACGGCGAGCGACTGCGTGATGATGTCGACGCAGTACTCGTCGGCCTCGATCATCTTCTCGATGCCGCGCAGTTGACCCTGCAAAATGCGAGAGCGATGCAAGGCCCGCTTCTTGATGTCGTCGATCATGACGCCAAAATACCCCCCGGGGGTATTTTGGTCAAGGCCGTTGCGCGTGGTCGCTGACTACAGTGTGGCCATGATCATCACGAAGCGCGAGCACGCGTGCCTGATCGTTGACCACGCGGGCTCGACGATCGTGATCGACCCCGGCAGCTTCACAGCCCCATTCTCCGTCAACGCACTCGCCGCGATCGTCGTGACCCACGAGCACGGCGACCACGTGACGCGCGAGCACCTTGATCGGTTGCTCACTGCCGCGCCCGGCGCCGTTGAGCTTTTCGCCCCCGCCGGAGTCGCCGCCGCGCATCCTGACTACCACTGGCAGATCGTCGGCGACGGCGACTCGCGGGCCGCGGGGCCGTTCTCGCTCGCGTTCTCGGGCGCACAGCACGCCGAGATTCATCGCTCGATTCCGCTCGTCGACAACGTGGGTGTCTTCGTCAACGAGACGCTCTACTACCCCGGCGACTCCTACACGGTGCCGGTTCAGACGGTACCGGTGCTCGCGGTTCCGGCGAGCGCTCCGTGGCTCAAGATCGGTGAGGTCATCGACTACCTCGATGCCGTGCGGCCGGCACGAGCCTTTCCGACGCACGAGCGCGCGAACTCTGATGCGGGCAACGCCATGGCGAATGCCCGCATCACCGCGGTCGTCGAGTCGCACGGCGGCAGTGTCACGGTGCTGCAGCCGGGCGACTCGATCGACGTGGGCTGAGGCTCGCCTAGCTGCCCGACCCGCCGCCGGAGGCGGCGACCGGCGTGCGACCGCGCCGCGATCCCGCGGCGAGCACCGCGAGCGCTGCGGCGAGGGATGCTGCGGCGATGGTGGCCCCGATGATCAGCGTGAGAGCATCCGGAGCCACGATCGACTGGCCGCGCAGGGCCTGCACCGTCACGAGCGCGACGACACCGAGGTACGCACCCGCGCCCGTAAGCACAAGCCCACGCCGCACGAGAGCGTCACGCAGCAGAGGCACACGGCGAGCGCCGAACTCGAGCAGCAGGGCGAGCAACGGCAGAGCCTGCAGCGCGTGCATTCCGATGAAGTGCGGAATGCGGAGGTCGCCCGCGACGGTGCTCCAGCCCAGCAAGGGCAGTCCCGGGCCGCCGTCGGCCGAGCCGACCGTGTGAGCGCCCGCGATGCCCTGCCAGTCATTGAGCTGATCGGCCGTCGGGCCCGTCATCAAGAACGCCAGGCCCATGCCGATGAGCGAGATGACGACTCCCGTGCGAATTGCTGCCTGACGTGCAGGGTCGGCTCCCGGATTGCGCCAGAGGGCCACGGCGGCGACGAAGGTGGCGACCCACAGGGTCGTGATGGCGAAGGCCATGATCGACCAGAGAGTCGTGGTCAGCGGCGTGGAGACGTTGAAGTGACTCGTGATGCCCGCGATTGCCGCACCCGTGATCACCACGAGCTCGATCGCGAGCGTCACGGTGATGACCGTGCCCGCCCACCACGCGGCGCGTTGCCAGCGCGTGAAGTGGCCGATGATCCAGGCCCACGTGATGGCGTAGATCGTGCCCGAAATGGCGAACTTGAGCGGCTTTTCCCACAGGTTGACGCCGAGCAGCTCACGGTCGTCAACGAGCCAGCCGACGAACGTCACCACCGAAAGAACGGCGAGCAGTGCGCCGAGCACGAGCAAGGGTCGGTGCCACCGGCTCGGCGGCAAGTCAAGCCGCCAGTCAGCGGCGGTCGGGGCGGGGGTCGTCGTTGTCATCAGCTTTCCTCGGGGTTGTAGAGGTCACCAGGGGCGGGAGTGCCCTCCGGCAGGGGGTACCGGCGGAACGATTCCGTCTCTTGAGCGATGCGACGCAACCCCGCAAAGAGCGCGTCACCGAGAACGGTGCCGACGACGACCACGCTGGTCATCTGGGCCTCGTCGTGGGCGGATGCCACGGCCTCGAGATCAGCAGCGGCGACCAGATCTGCGGCCTGCGCATACTGCTCGAGCACAGCATCGGTAATGAGCTCGACGCCGAGCGCCGAATAGGTGTCGATGACGCGGGCGGCCATCGTCAGGCCGGGGTTGTACGGGTGGACGTTCCAGCCCTGACGGGCGCACAACGCAGCGATGCGCTGGGCACCGTCACCCCTTGACGCCGCTGGTGCCGCCGGCTGCGTGACGGCGCGCTGCGCGATGCCAAAGGTCGTGCTGAGTGGCACCGAGTCGTCATCGAGCGCGCCGACGACCGCAGAGGCTTGCGCCACGCTCAATCCCCCGACGTCGAGCAGAGCGCGCACGAGGCGCACGCGGGCAACGTGGGTCTCGTCGTACTGCGACTGGTTGGGGCTCGTGCGCTCGCCCGCGGGCAACAAGCCTTCGCGCAAGTAGAACTTGAGCGTCGGCACGGGTGTGCCGGTCGTAGCGCTGAGTTCGGACATCCTCATGAGATGGATACTAACACTATCGATAGTGCTGGTGTCTATATTTTCCTGGCTTTCCCGTAGTCCGGGCTTGCCTGGAAAGATCGAGCCATGCGCCGCCGCATCGTCATCGCGCCCGACTCGTTCAAGGGCACGCTTTCGGCGACGGATGCTGCGCTCGCGCTCGCCCGCGGCTGGCAGGCCGAGCGCCCCGATGACGAGGTGCTGCTCGTACCCCAGGCCGACGGCGGCGAGGGCACGCTCGACGCCATCGCGCAGGCGTCAGCCGGGGCGCAGTGGCGCACCTCCCGCGTTGCCGGACCCACCGGCGAGCCGCACGACGCCCGCTGGTTGCTGTTTCCGGGCCACCACGCCGTGCTCGAACTCGCGGAGTGTTGCGGTCTCACGCTGCTGCCACGCTCGTCCGCGGGCGAGCTCGAGCTCGCGCCGCTCACGGCGTCGACTCGTGGCCTCGGCGAGGCCATCGCGGCCGCGCTCGACGCTGGCGCACGACAGGTGACGATCGCGCTCGGTGGCTCGGCCTCGACCGACGGAGGGCTGGCGGCGCTGAGCGCGCTCGGGCTATTGCAGCACGATGCGGCCGGCGACCCCTTGCCCGACGGGGGCGGTGCCCTCGCGCAGCTCGCCACTCTCGACCCCGCGGCACTGCGCGCAGCCCCCTCGGGTGGGGTGACCCTGCTCGCCGACACGACCGCCGTGCTCACGGGCCCCGGAGGCGCGGCCGCCGTGTTCGCGCCACAGAAAGGCGCAATAGCCGAGCAGGTGGCAACGCTCGACGCGGGCCTCGCGCACGCGGCCGCGATCGCGGGCGGCGACGAACACCTCCTCCCCGGCGCGGGCGCCGCGGGCGGTACGGCCTGGGGCTTCGCCCGGTACTGGGGCGCGCGCATTCAGTCGGGAGCCGACACCATCGCGGTGCTCACGGGGCTCGACTCTGCACTCGAGGGGGCCGACCTCGTCATCACGGGCGAGGGCCACTTCGACGCCACGAGCCGTGCGGGAAAGGTCGTGGGTGGCGTGCTCGAGCGAGCATCCGTCGCCGGGGTTTCCGTGGCGATCGTGGCGGGTCAGGCCGACGCCGTAGCGACACAGGATGCCGAGGCCCACGGCCTCGGTCGCGTGCTCACGCTCACCGAGCTCGCCGGCTCACCCGACGCCGCGGTGAACGAGCCGGAGCGCTGGTTGCAGGCCGCAGCAACCGTGATCGCACGCGATCAGAAGCACAGATAAAGCTGGGGTGCCTGGACTCGAACCAAGAACAACTGAACCAGAATCAGCCGTGTTGCCAATTACACCACACCCCATCAGCGCGGCCGAGGCCGGGCTGGGTGACCCGCGAGCGGGCCGAGTAGCGAGTTTACCCTACGGGCACGGCCACGACGTACGAGACAGTGCAGAACCCAGCGCCGAAGCACATGGCTTCGGCCGTGATGGGCATGCCCGTCGTGAGGCCACGATTTGACCGCACCGTGACCGGCTCTCCGCTGTCGCGCGCTTCACTAATCGCTGCGGCGAGGCTGCCCGAGCTCGGCGCCCTGAAGCCGTAGTCAACCGAGCGCTCGGCGAGAAAAAGGTAGGTCTCGCGAAAGTCGCGGGCGCCACGTTCGTCAATGCGCACCGATTGCAGCTGGTCGCCTCCCGTGGTCACCGTGAACAGCGGGGTCGTGAAGAGCGCACCATTCGGCTCGTCGTCCGAGGCGATGAGCACGAGCCGATAGTCAAGGTCAGTGGCGTGTGGGCCGACGGTGAGCGAGCCATCAGCGGGCAGGCCCAGCGAGGTGGCATTGATGGGCGGTGAACTGAGATCGATGCGCGGCGTGCGCGCGGCTTCGATGTATGCCAGACCTTCTTCGGTGAAGATCGACCAGTTGAGGTCGTTG
>JAAFHT010000030.1 GCA_013297625.1 Actinomycetota bacterium
GATCGCCCTCGAGACGAGCCCCAGCTCCAACCTGCAGACCGGCGCGATCGCCGCGTGGGGCACCCAGATGACCGACCACCCGCTCGACCTCTTCTACCAACTGGGCTTCCGCGTCACGGTCAACACCGACAACCGCCTCATGAGCGCCACGACCCTCAGCCGTGAGCTGCGCCTCGTGGCCGAGGCCTTTGGCTACGACCTCGACGACCTGCTTGCCCTGCAGCTCAACGCCGCGCAGGCCGCGTTCTTGCCCGTGGAAGACCGTGAGGCGCTCATGGACACCCTCATCGATGGTTTCGAGGCCGCGACGTGAACCTTCCCGCCCTCGCCGACCGCGCCATCGTTCTCGGCGCTCGAGCGACCGATTGGCGCGATGCCGTGCGGCTCGCGGGAGACGCTCTCGTCGACAGCGGCTGCACCACGGCCGAATACACCGAAGCGATGATTCGCATGGTCGACGACCACGGCCCCTACATCGTCATCGCGCCGGGCCTCGCGCTCGCCCACGCCCGACCCGGGCCCGAGGTGCGCTGTGACGGCCTCTCGGTCGTGACGCTTGCCGAGCCCGTGGAGTTCGGCCATGCCCACAACGATCCCGTGCGCGTGGTCATTGGCCTCGCGGGGGTGGCCGCCGACGGCCACCTCGAGGCCGTGGCGCAACTCGCGAACGCCTTCAACGATGCCGCCGCGATTCCTGCCCTGGCCGCCGCGACGACGCGGGATGCGGTGCGCACGATCCTCGCCGGTGGCGGCATCGCGTGAAGATCGTCACGATCTGTGGCGCGGGCATTGGCGCGAGCGGCATCCTCAAGGTCAACGCTGAGCGCGCGCTGCAGCGCCTCGGGCTGGCGGCGACGGTCGTCGCTGCCGACCTGGCGTCGGTGAGCACCGTGGCGGCCGATGCGCAAGTGATCTTGACGAGTGCGGAGTTCGTCGAGGCGATCGGCGTCACGCGCGCCGACGTCGTCGTGATCGAGAACTACTTCGATGCCGTCGAGTTGACCACCAAGCTCGAGGCCGCAATCGGCTGAGCCCTCGGGCAATAGCTAGTGCTGCCCCGTCGGCCCGTTCTTGCGGTCGAATCGGCCCGTGCGCGCGAGCAGTGCTGCTCCGAGTCCGAGCGCCGAGAGCGGCGCGATAAAGGGCGAGAACGCCAGCAACACGATCAACGCAAGCACTCCGACCCCCGCAACAACGGCGAAGCGTCGGCCCGGGCTCGCGGCATCCTGTGCGAGCGGCAGAATAGCGGCAGCCGCGAATCCGGCCGCAAGCCCTGTGGTGGCGAACAGCACCCACGGGGTGACCGGGCCGAGGGCCGACAGTGCCGAGCCAGGGTATGAACTCGCTTCGATGACGAGCGCGATCGGGCGGATCAGCAGGAGGAGGTACGCGGTCATGAGTGGCCACGTCGGGCGAGCGCGTTGGCCGATAAGGGAGTGCGCGGCGGTCAGCAGCGGAACAAAGCCCAGGAAGGCAAGGGCGTTGCCGAAACCGAGTGCGCGTGGGTCTACGCCAATGGGGACCACTTGGTAAAGCCCCTCGGTATCTTCGGGAACAGTCGAGACCGTGAAGAGCTGAGGAATCGCAACGCTGCCGACAAGCATCATGGCGAGCGCGATCGCCGCGGCGATGATGCCGGCACGGTTCGAGGGCGGCCCGATCAGCAGTGTTGACGCGCTAGCGGGGGATGACGACGATGCGCTCATGCCCTCAACCCTATGTGGGCCGCGTTTGGTCCTGTTCTTGACGGGTGGCAGTGAACGTTCTCGGCCTGATGCGAAAAATGCGGCACAACGCTGCGAGACCCGTCCCGGGCGACCCGCGCCGGGCGACCCGTACGGGGCGCTACACGATGAGCACGCGCATGCCCGCCTCGAGCGCCGCCACCTCGGCCTGCGCGGCCGCCCGACGCTCGTCGACCGAACCCTGGTCAGACGACGCGTCGATGTAGACCTTCACTTTGGGCTCGGTGCCGCTCGGCCGCACGATGACGCGGGCGCCGCCGTGCATCCAGAACCGAAGAATGTCGCTCGGTGCGAAGACGCCGAAGCCTCCGATGAAGTCGTCGACCTGCTCGACGCGCACTCCGCCGACCTCGTTGGGCGCCGAGTCGCGCAGTTCGGCCATGATGGCGCCGATGCGGCTCAGGTCGGTGACGCGCAGCGAGACTTGCGCGCTCGCGAAAGCACCGAAGCGCTCGTCGAAGTCGCGCTGGTGCTGCTCGAGCGTGTGGCCGGCGGCCTTGAGCTCGCCCGCGAGGGCCAAGAAGTCGACCGCCGCCGAGATGCCGTCTTTGTCGCGCACCTTCTCGGGATCGACGAGGTAGCCGAGCGCCTCTTCGTAGCCGTAGCCCAGCCCGCCCACGCGCGAGATGTACTTGAAGCCCGTGAGGGTGTCGCTGTAGCTAATGCCATAGGCGGCGGCAACGGCCGCGAGCGCGGGCGACGAGACGAGGGATGCCGCAAACTTCGCCTGCCGCCCCTCACGCTCGAGGCGCTGTGCGGCCCGCCATCCCAGCAGAGCCCCCACGGCGTTGCCACTCAGCCGCCGCCAGCCTTCAGGTGTGGACGCATCGGGGATGGCCACCGCGAGTCGGTCGGCGTCGGGGTCGTTGGCGATGATGAGCTCGGCGCCCGCGGCCCGGGCGGTCGCGAAGGCGAGGTCCATCGCGCCCGGCTCTTCGGGGTTCGGAAACGCGACGGTCGGAAACGCTCCGTCGGGCTCGATCTGCTCGGCAACGACGGTCGGCTCGCCGAGGCCCGCGTCGCGGAACACGCGCTGCGCGACCTCCCAGCCCACGCCGTGCATCGCCGTGTAGACGAAAGACACCGGCTCGATGACGGCCGACTCGGCCGTGTGGGTCACGAGCGCCGCGGTGCGCGCAATGTACGCATCGATGACCGTCTCGTCGGCTGTCTCGTAGTCACTCGAGCGCGGCAGTTCGCCGACGACGGCCGTGTCGGCCACCTCGAGAATCGCGGCGTGGATCGCCTCGTCGGCGGGCGCCACGATTTGCGAGCCGCCGTCGCGGCCGCCGAGGTAGACCTTGTAGCCGTTGTCGCGCGGCGGGTTGTGGCTCGCCGTGACCATGACGCCGGCGCTCAAGCCCAGCTCGCGCACGGCGAAAGCCAACACGGGCGTGGGCAGGGCTCGGGGCAGCAACACGACGCGAAGGCCCGCGCCCGCCATGAGCTCGGCCGAGTCGCGCGCGAACACGTCGCTGTTGACGCGACCGTCGTAGCCGATGACGACGCTGGCGTTCTCGTCGCGCGCGAGCAACCAGCGGGCGAATCCGGTGGCTGCCTGCGAGACGAGCACGCGATTCATGCGGTTCGAGCCCGCGCCGAGCTCACCCCGCAGGCCTGCGGTGCCGAAGGTCAGGCGCGTGTCGAAGCGGTCGTGCAGGGCATCCATGGCCGCCGCGTCGCCGCCCTCGGCGGCAGGAATGAGCGCCTCAAGTTCGGCGCGCGTCACGGGGTCGGGGTCTTGGTCGCGCCACGACTTGGCGAGATCGAGAGTGGTCACGAGTGCCTCCTAGGGTGCGGCGACGATTACTGTGCAGCGACGACTAGAGCGCGGCGACGATGCGAGCGAGCAAGGCGCTGATGACGGGCTCAGCATCTTTGCCCGCTTGGATGACCTCGCCGTGGCTCAGCGGTTCGGGCGAGATGCCCGCCGCGAGGTTGGTGATGAGCGAGAGCCCGAGCACCTCCATGCCGGCCTGGCGAGCCGCGATGGCCTCGAGCGCCGTCGACATGCCGACGATGTGGCCGCCCATGGTCTTCGCCATCTGCACTTCGGCGGGGGTCTCATAGTGCGGGCCGCGGAACTGCACATACACGCCCTCGTCGAGGCTCGAGTCAACCGTGTGGGCGAGGTCGCGCAAGCGCTTGGCATACAGGTCGGTGAGGTCGATGAAGGTGGCGCCCTCGAGCGGCGAGTTGGCCGTCAGGTTGAGGTGGTCGCTGATGAGCACGGGGGTTCCGGGCTTCCAGTGTTCTTTGATGCCGCCCGCACCGTTCGTCAGGATCATGACGGATGCCCCGGCCGCCGCCGCCGTGCGCACCGAGTGCACCACCCGACGCACGCCGTGGTTCTCGTAGTAGTGGGTGCGGGCGCCGATGACGAGCGCGCGCTTGCCGCTCGGCAACAGGATTGACCGCAGTGTTCCCACGTGCCCCTCAAGCGCGGGCTTGCTGAAGCCCGCGATCTCGGTGGCAGGGATCGTGTGGGTGGTCTCGCCGATGAGGTCGGCGGCTTTGGCCCAGCCTGACCCGAGAGTCAGGGCGATGTCATGCCGCTCGACTCCCGTGGCCTCCGCTAGCTGCGCGGCAGCCTGCGCGGCGATGGCAAAGGGGTCGGCGTCGGGCGCGTCAAGAGGGTTCACAACGGCGTGGCTCATGCCTGCCAGCCTACTGAGGCGGCCAGCGTGGCGGCTCGTGAGCGGGGCGCGCACTCGCGCACGCTGACAGAATGGAGCCCATGACCACCCACTTCACTCGCCAGCACCGCATCGCCGTTCTGGGCGGCGGCCCCGGCGGTTACGAAGCCGCTCTCGCCGGAGCCCAGCTCGGCGCCGACGTCACCCTCGTTGAGCGCGTCGGCGTGGGCGGCTCTGCTGTGCTCACCGACGTTGTTCCGTCGAAGACGCTCATCGCCACGGCCGAGGCCGCTGGCGCGATTCGCGATGCGGGCGATCTAGGTGTGCAGTTCTTTGCTCGCGGCGAAAGCGGCCGGGCGGTGAAGCCCGAGGTGGCCGTCAACCTCGCTCAGGTCAACAAGCGCTTGTTGCGCCTCGCGCAAGAGCAAAGTGACGACATGCGCGAGCAACTCACCGAGGCGGGCGTGCGCATCATCGCGGGCGATGGCCGGCTCGACGGGCCCAACCGCATCGTCGTCGCGACCGGGCACGGCAAGAAGCGCACCGACTTCGACCAGTGCGACGCCGACACGGTCATCGTGGCAGTCGGGGCCTCGCCGCGCGAACTGCCCACAGCCAAGCCTGACGGAAAGCGCATCCTCACCTGGACCCAGCTCTACACGCTCAGTGACGTTCCCGAGCACCTCATCGTGGTCGGCTCGGGTGTCACGGGCGCCGAGTTCGCCTCGGCCTACCGCGCCCTCGGTGCGCAGGTCACCCTGATCTCAAGCCGCGACCAGGTGCTTCCGGGTGAGGATGCTGATGCCGCGCAGCTCATCGAAAAGGTGTTCCGCCGCAACGGCATGACCTTGCTCGCGAAGAGCCGCGCCGATTCGGTGGTCAACACCGGTGACGGTGTCACGGTGACCCTGAGCGACGGCACCGTCATCGAGGGCTCGCACTGTCTCATGGCCGTCGGATCCATCCCCAACACCGCCGGTATTGGCCTCAACGAGGCGGGCGTGCAGCTCACCGAGTCGGGACACATTGCCGTCAACAAGGTGGCGCGCACCTCGATGCCGAGTGTGTACGCGGTCGGTGACTGCAGCGACTCGCTGCCGCTCGCATCCGTCGCCGCCATGCAGGGCCGCACGGCGGTGTACCACGCCATGGGCGACGCGGTCACGCCGATTCAGCTGCGCAACGTGACCTCGAACATCTTCACGGCGCCCGAGATCGCCACGGTCGGTTTCTCGCAAAAGCAGATTGAAGAGGGCGCAACGCGCGGCATCACGTTCAAGCTCTTGCTCGAGACCAACCCGCGGGCCAAGATGCAGGGCGTCACCGACGGCTTCATCAAGCTTTTTGCGGCGAAGACCTCGGGCACGGTCATCGGCGGCGTCGTTGTGGCACCGCGCGCCTCTGAGTTGATCTTGCCGATCGCCCTCGCCGTTGAGCACCGCCTCACGGTCGACCAGCTCGCCCGCGCGTACTCGGTCTACCCCTCGCTGTCGGGCGGCATCACGGATGCTGCGCGCGCGATGCACGTGCCCCACGACTAGCCCGGCTCGCGCCGGGCCGAGGTTAGTCGGTGATCGTGAGCAGCACGTGGCCCGAGGCCACGGTCTCGCCCACTGCGGCACCGATGCTCGCCACGACGCCGTCTTTGTGCGCCGTGAGCGGCTGCTCCATCTTCATGGCTTCGAGCACGACCACGAGGTCGCCCGCGACGACCTTGTCGCCTTCGGCAACCGCGAGCTTGACGACCGTGGCCTGCATGGGGCTCTTGACCGCGTCGCCCGAGGCTCCGGCAGCAACCGCTGAGCCGCTGCGACGCTTGGGCGCGGCGGCGAGTGCGGTCGAGGCGCGCGAGCTCGACGTGGGAATCAAGGTTTCGGGCAGCGAGACTTCGAGGCGCTTGCCGCCCACCTCGACGACCACGGTGTGGCGTGCGGCCGGCTCGGCCATTGGCTCGGCGAGCGACCCGCTCCACGGCTCGAGCTGGTTGTCGAACTCGGTCTCAATCCAGCGCGTGTAGACCGTGAACGGCGCGCCGTCAGCCGGTGCGAAGGCCGGGTCGTCAACGATCGCGCGGTGGAAGGGCAGCACGGTCGGTAGGCCCGCGACTTCGAATTCGGCGAGGGCGCGGCGCGAGCGCTCGAGGGCGTCATCGCGGGTCTTGCCCGTGACGATGAGCTTGGCGAGCAGCGAGTCGAAGGCGCCCGAAATGACGTCGCCCGTCGTGACGCCCGAGTCGACGCGCACGCCAGGGCCACCCGGAAAACGCAGCGCGTGCACGGGGCCCGGCATGGGCATGAAGTTGAGACCGGGGTCTTCACCGTTGATGCGGAACTCGAACGAGTGGCCGTGGGCAACCGGGTCGTCGTAGCCGAGCGGTTCGCCCTCGGCGAGGCGGAACTGCTCGCGGACGAGGTCGATGCCCGTCACCTCTTCTGAGACGGGGTGTTCAACCTGAAGGCGGGTGTTGACCTCGAGGAACGAGACGGTGCCGTCGGCGCCGATCAAGAACTCGCACGTGCCGGCGCCGAGGTAGCCGACCTCTTTGAGAATCGCCTTCGACGAGCTGTAGAGCAACTCGGTCTGCTCGGTCGTCAAGAACGGCGCGGGGGCCTCTTCGACGAGCTTCTGGTGACGGCGCTGTAGCGAGCAGTCGCGCGTCGAGATCACGACGACATTGCCGTGGGCGTCGGCGAGGCACTGGGTCTCAACGTGGCGCGGCTTGTCGAGGTACTTCTCGACGAAGCACTCACCACGACCGAAGGCCGCGATGGCCTCGCGCGTTGCCGAGTCGAACAGTTCAGGAATCTCTTCGCGCGTGCGGGCCACCTTGAGGCCACGGCCACCGCCACCAAAGGCCGCCTTGATCGCCACGGGCAAACCGTGCACGTCAACAAACTCGAGCACCTCATCGGCGCCGCTGACGGGGTTCAGGGTTCCGGGGGCGAGAGGAGCGCCCACCTTCTCGGCGATGTGGCGAGCGCTGACCTTGTCGCCCAGCTTCTCGATGGCTTCCGGGCTCGGGCCGATCCAGATGAGACCCGCGTCAATCACGGCGCGCGCAAAGTCGGCGTTCTCGGCGAGGAAGCCGTAGCCCGGGTGAACCGCGTTGGCTCCGGCCCGACGAGCGATGCTGAGCAGCTTGTCGATGACGAGGTAGGTCTCGGCGCTCGTCGTGCCATGGAGGGCATAGGCCTCGTCGGCGAGGCGCACGTGGCGGGCATCCCGATCTTGATCGGCGTAGACGGCGACCGTGGCGATGCCAGAGTCGCGCGCGGCGCGAATGACGCGAACGGCGATCTCGCCTCGGTTAGCGATGAGAATCTTCGTGATGCGGGCCATGGTTCACCAGCCTAGGGGTGCACACGGCCCCCGCGTTTGGCGAGCCTCGACAAAAGGGATGCGATTCGCTTAGCGGTTCCAGAGATCGGTGTATCGGCCGCCCAGCTCGTGCACGAGCTTGCGCACAAGCGGCACGGACAGCCCAACGACCGTGTGGGGGTCGCCTTCGATGCGGTCGATGAATCCGGCACCCTTGGAGTCGATCGTGAATGCCCCGGCGACCTTCAGGGGCTCTCCCGTGGCGATGTAGGCATCGATCTCGGCCTCTTCGATGTCATCGGCGAAGTGAACCGTAGCGCGCGTCGCGCGCCCAGCGGACCCGCGCACGGCACCGCCGCGGTGATCAATGAGCCAGTGCCCCGAGTGCAGCACTCCGCTTCGGCCTCGTTGCTGCAGCCAGCGTTCACGCGCGATCGCAGGTTCATGCGGCTTGCCGAACACGGTGCCGTCGAGCTCAAAGGCCGAGTCGCCGCCCAAAATGAACCCGTCGAGCTGCGCGGGAGCGAGATCGACCGCGGCGAGCACCAGGGGTTCAAGCGCCGCCTCAGCCTTGAGGCGTGCGAGCAGCTGCACCATCTCAGCAGCCGGCAGCAGGCCATCGGGATGCTCGGCCGCGGCCGCATCCACCGCAGCCTCTTCGTCCACCCCGGGGGCGATCGCGATCGGATCGATTCCCACGGCGCGAAGTGTCGCGAGCCGGGCGGGTGAGGTCGAAGCGAGGTAGAGGCGCACGGCTCGATGCTACGGGCCGCACCTAGGCTGGGGGGATGGGCGAACACATCGGCAGCATCATCGAACTGACGGTCGACAAGATTGCACACGGCGGCATCTCGATCGGTCGACTCGACGGCCGGGTGGTGTTCGTCAGCGATGCGATTCCCGGTGAGACCGTGCGAGCGCGCGTGAGTGACGACCGCAAGAAAAGCTTCTGGCGGGCCGACGCCGTTGAGGTGCTGCAACCCAGCGAGCAACGGCGTGACCACGTGTGGGCGGCCGCGGCGATTGACCGCGACCCCCGCGGGCGCGCCGGCGGAGCCGAGTTCGGGCACATCGCGCTCGCCCACCAGCGCGAACTCAAGCGCCAGGTGCTGGCAGAGTCGCTGCAGCGCATGGCCGGCATCGAGAGCGACGTCGTCGTCGAGCCGCTGCCGGGCGACCCCGCCGTCAACGGGCTCGGGTGGCGCACGCGCATTCGCTTGCACGTCGACGACCAGGGTCGCTTGGGCCCCATGGCCTCGCGCTCGCACTCGGTGATTCCCGTGACGGATGTTCCCCTCGCGACCGCCGCCGTGCAGGCCGCAACGCCCTTCGCCGAGCGGTTTACCGGAATCGACACTCTTGACGTCATCGCCCCGACCACGAGCGAACCGCGCCTCGTGATCGGCGAGCAAAAGCCCACGGTCATTCGTGAGGTGGTCGGCGATCGCACGTTCCAGCTTGACGACACCGGTTTCTGGCAAGTGCACCGCTCGGCACCCGCCGCCCTCTCACTCGCCGTGCAAGATGCGATCGATGCGTCGCTGTTTGACCCGCGGGCCGAAAACCTTGACCTTTACGGCGGCGTGGGTTTGCTCGCGGCCGCCGTCGCCGACCGCTTCGGGCCTGAGACGCGCATCACGAGCGTCGAGTCGGACGAGCGGGCGACCGATCACGCGAGTGAGAACCTCGCCGAGTGGCTGGGTGCTGCGGCCGAAACGGGTCGTGTTGACCGCTGGTTGCGCGACCTCGACGCAGGCGCCTCGGCCGCTGATCGCGATCGACTGCGCGCGGCAACCATCGTGCTCGATCCTCCGCGGGCGGGCGCCGGATCCGAGGTCATGACGGTGCTCGGGCGGCTCGCGCCTGCCCAACTCGTCTACGTGGCGTGTGACCCCGTGGCCCTCGCGCGCGATGTCGCCCTCGCTGCCGAGGCCGGTTACCGCCTGGCGCGCATCCGCGCATTCGATCTCTTTCCGCACACGCACCACGTCGAGGCTGTCGCGACGCTCATTCGCGACTGATCGACGTCGTCACGGCACCCCGCGAAGGTGGGGCATGCGCCTGTGGGAACCGCCTCTCGCGGCCACGTTCGCGCGACTAGCATGGAGGCCACGCGGTCACTATTCGTGCCGCAGGTGTCACCCTGACGAGTGAAGGGCCCGGTTCTGGTCTCGTGGTTTCTACGGTGAGCAAGCAGGTGCGCGTCGCGATTGTCGACGACCACGAGTCGGTACGACTCGGCCTGCACGCCGCCTTCACGAACGCGGGTTTCGAGGTGGTCTCGACGTCGGCGAGTGTTCCTGAGCTCGTCGAGTCGCTCGATGGTCGAGAGATCGATGTCGTGGTTCTTGACTTGTCTCTGGGCGATGGCTCGAGCGTGACCGACAACGTTAAGGCTGTGCAGGCCACGGGCTCGGCAGTGCTCGTGCACTCGATCGCCGATCGCGTCGTGAGCGTGCGAGAGGCGCTCGCCGCCGGTGCCGCCGGGGTGATTCCAAAGTCATCGGCCACGAGCACGGTCATCGCCGCGGCCGAGACGGTCGCACGCGGCGAAGTGCTCAACAACCTCGAGTGGGCAAGCGCGATCGACGCCGACCGTGACTTTGCCAAGGCCCAGCTGGGCAGGCGCGAGCGAGAGATCTTGCACTTGTACGCGAGCGGCCTGCCGCTGCGGCTTGCCGCGCAACAACTCGGCATCGGTTACTCGACGGCCCGCGAGTACCTCGACCGCATTCGCTCGAAGTACGTCGAGGTTGGCCGCCCTGCCCCGACCAAGGTTGACCTCTTGCGACGCGCCGTCGAAGACGGCATTCTTCCTGGCCTCGACACCGATGGTGATGACGAAGAGTAAGCCACTCGACGCCGGCACTGCGACCGACGCGGGTAAGCCACAGCGCACTCCTTTGAGCCGGCGGCAGGTCGACACCGTCGTCTCGAGGTCGGTCGCGTGGTTCGGCATCGTGTTCGGGCTCCAGGCGCTTCCCGCACTCTTCGCGCAGTACTCGCTCGGCCAACCCGTGTGGTCGGCGATCGCCGTCGGCATCATGTTCGGCTCGTTGCTCGTCGCGCTGTTCTGCTCGACGATTAAGCGGTGGGTTGTTGGGTCACACCGTTTGGTCTCGTTCGTCTACGTGGTGGTGCTCATCTCGTGGCCCTTCTTTCTCGCCGATCCGGCAGTGCCGCAACAGGGTGATCACTGGCTCTACCAATTGACCACGGTGGCCACGGCCACGGCCGCGATTGGCTTTCGCGCGCGGGGCGCCATGGCCTATTTGGTCGTCGTGCCCCTCATCTACGGCATCATTCGCGCCACGCCGCAGGGTGGCGGTGGCCCGTGGGAACTGGGGCTCTTCAACGCGATCTACGCGATCATTCTCGGTGGCGCTGTTCTCGTCATTGTGGTCATGACGCGATCGGCAGCTTCGTCAGTTGATAACGCACAAGGGGCCGCGCTTGACCGGTACGCGCGAGCCGTGCGTCAACACGCGATCGAAGTCGAGCGCGTGCAGGTTGATTCAATCGTGCACGACGGCGTGCTCACGACGCTGCTGAGCGCTGCCCGGGCAGAGACGGCCGAGCAGAAAGCTCTTGCCGCGACCATGGCGTCGAACGCGATGCGCTACTTGAACGAGGCGGCTCTCGTCTCACCCGACGATGGTGCAACCGTGCCCTTTCGACAGCTCGCCGATCGCCTAGTGACGGCTGCCCGGCAGATGCCCATGCCTTTCGCTCTGCGGGTGCGGTCGCTCGACACTCGAGTCATCCCGGCGGCTCAAGCTGAAGCCCTCTACTCGGCTGCCGTGCAAGCGATGATGAATAGCGTGCAGCACGGCGGATCCGGAGACGTGCGACGCTGGCTGACCGTGCTCGGTGCTCACGGGGGCGCCGTGCAGATTGAAGTGGGCGACTCGGGCATCGGCTTTGACTTCACCAGCGTTCCCGACGAGCGACTGGGCGTACGTCGGTCAATCATGGAACGCACCGCGAACGCGGGCGGCCATGCCGAGGTGCGATCGGCCAGAGGGCGAGGCACCGTCGTGGTGCTGTCGTGGCCCGCATTTGCCGTTGGCTTGACAGCGGCCGATGGCGACGCGGCGCAGAGCTCAACGCCCGCGGGAAGCGCGATCTCATGAGAATCGGGGTACCACGCGCGCTCATCGTGACCATGGCTGCCCTCTTCTCGGGCTACCACATCGTTCTCGGTCTCTACACGATCGATACGCCCGCTGACCCCGTGCCGGTTCTCGCGGCCATGATCATTTATGCGACCGCGACGACCATCAGCTTGCTTCCGGGTCAGGCCGAGCGCATGCCGACGGCCATGGCCATCACCAACGTTCTCGTCTGCATCGCACTGCCGGTGCTCATCACTCCTCAGCTCGACCCCAATCAAGAGGGCGGCTTGGGTTACGCGACCTGGTACGTTGCGGCCGTCGGCACTCTTCTGACGATCACGTCGACACGCCGCCGGCATGTCTTCGCGTGGATCGGTGTCGGCGCGCTCGTCGCTCAAACGATCGTGTGGGGCGGGCCGGGGGCCTTGATCAACACAGGCGTCATCGGCAGCGCCGCGTGGGTCGCCGTGTCACACATTCTGTCGCGAGCCCTGTCGAAGGCATCAACGGATGCGGCCCGCTTCGCGCGCGCCGAACGACAGGCAACCGACTGGCAGGCGGCGCAAGAAGCGCACCTGTACGAGCGGCAGTTCCGCCTGGGGCAAACAGGCACAACCGCCGTGCCGATGCTGCAGCTCATCGAACAGAGCCGGGGTGAACTCACCGACGAACAGCGCGAAGAGTGCTTGCACCTTGAGGGTGCGATTCGCGACGAAATTCGGGGGCGACGGCTGCTCAACGACGACGTTCGGCGCGAAGTCATGGCAGCACGGCGGCGCGGGGTCTCAGTGAGTCTCTTCGACGAGGGCGGCCTCGATGATCTCGATGATCGAGCGTTGTCACGCGTTCTCGCAACCGTGGCCGAGGCCATCCGTTCGACCGCTGCCACACGCGTCATTGCGCGCACAGCGGCCCCCGACTCGGTCGTGGCCGTGACGGTCGTCGGGCTGACGCCCTCGGGCGATGGTCGCGCACGCGACCTGGGCCAGACAGGCGACGACGATGATGACGCGGTCGACCTCTGGCTCGAGATTCCTCGGGCTAGCCGCTAAGGGCGTATCGCCGAGCGGCCGAGTGGCTTACCGATCGAGTGGCTTACCGATCGAGTGGCTTACCGATCGAGTGGCTTAACGATCGAAGGGCCGGAGTACCCATCTCCGGCCCTTCGCAACGTATCGAGGTAGTTCGACAACCCGAATGCAGATCTACCTCGCCCCCCAATCACTAAACCGCTACCCGTGCAGTTGTGGTGACCGGTGGTGCGGCCCCGCGGGGCGACACCTGACACGAGTAATCATGCCCTGATTTGTGCGCGTGCACAGTCGTCATTTTGGGGGACATTGGGGGACATTTTTCGCACCCCCCGAGAGCGTTTA
This sequence comes from Actinomycetota bacterium, assembly GCA_013297625.1. Taxonomy (GTDB): domain Bacteria; phylum Actinomycetota; class Actinomycetes; order Actinomycetales; family Microbacteriaceae; genus Microcella. Next base: position 13,191 of record JAAFHT010000030.1, read on the forward strand.
TGCGAAAAGACTGGCTTCTGTGAGCTTCGTGATACGGATTTCAGGGTACAGAGGCCACCATTTCGCGCGAATGCGTGGTGAAGCCGTCTGTCGAAAGGCGTAATGGCTCGATGAACGGCCCGGGTGGCGTCACGACGAGCCCGTCGCGTCAGTAGCCGCGCATCCCGCCGCCTGCCGCCCACGCCCCCGCGCCGGGCGCAATCGAACCGCGCATCGCCCGCGCACTCTGCTTCCACCGGTCGACGGGTGGCTCGAGAAGCTCAGCCCCGCGCGCCGCCTGCTCGGCGAGCACCGCGATGATCACCGAGTGCGCCGCCGCGAGCTCGTCGTCGGTGGGATTGCCTCGCACGATGCGCATGCTCGCGGCAGGAGCATCCGTCGACTCGTTGTCGGCGGTCACAGCGGAATGTTTCCGTGCTTCTTGGGCGGAAGGCTCGCCCGCTTGCCCTTGAGCGCGCGCAGCGCCTTGATGATCGCGACGCGCGTCGCGGCGGGCTCAATGATGCCGTCGAGCTCACCGCGCTCAGCGGCCAAGAAGGGGCTCGCGACGTTGTAGGTGTACTCGTTCGCGAGGCGCGTGCGAACTGCGGCGACGTCTTCACCGGCGGCTTCGGCGGCCTTGATCTGGTCGCGGTACAGGATGTTCACCGCACCCTGCCCGCCCATGACGGCAATCTCGGCCGTCGGCCACGCCAGGTTCATGTCGGCCCCGAGTTGCTTCGACCCCATCACGATGTACGCGCCGCCATAGGCCTTGCGCGTGATGACGGTCACGAGGGGGACGGTGGCTTCGGCGTAGGCGTACAGCAGCTTGGCGCCGCGGCGAATAACTCCCGTCCACTCTTGGTCGGTGCCCGGAAGGTAACCGGGTACATCGACGAGAGTGAGGATGGGAATCGAGAAGGCATCGCAGAACCGCACGAAGCGGCTGGCCTTTTCGCCCGCGTCGATGTTGAGCGTGCCGGCCATGGCGTTGGGCTGGTTGGCGATGACGCCAACGCTGCGGCCCTCAACGCGCGCGAAGCCGATGACGATGTTGGGAGCGAAGAGCGGCTGCACTTCGAGGAACGAACCCTCGTCGACGACGTGGTCGATGATGTCGATGACGTCGTACGGCTGGTTGGGGCTGTCGGGAATCATCGTGTTGAGCTTGCGGTCAACGTCGGTGATCTCGAGCTCGGCTGCGGCCTCGTATTGCGGCAGCTCGGCCATGTTGTTGTCGGGCAGGTAGCTCAGCAGTGAGCGCGCGTAGTCGAAGGCATCGTTCTCGTCGCTCGCGAGGTAGTGCGAGACACCCGAGGTGCGGTTGTGGGTCAGGGCGCCGCCCAGTTCTTCCATACCCACGTCTTCGCCCGTGACGGTCTTGATGACGTCGGGGCCGGTGACGAACATCTGGCTCGTCTTGTCGACCATGATGACGAAGTCGGTGAGGGCGGGGGAGTAGACCGCACCGCCAGCGGCGGGACCACAAATAATCGAGATCTGCGGGATAACACCGCTCGCCGCCGTGTTGCGGCGGAAGATCTCGCCGTACTTTCCGAGGGCGACGACGCCCTCTTGAATGCGGGCTCCGCCCGAGTCGAGAATGCCGATGATCGGCACGCCCGTCTTGAGCGCGAGCTCCATGACCTTGATGATCTTCTCGCCGGCGACTTCACCGAGCGAGCCACCGAAGATCGTGAAGTCTTGACTGTAGACGGCCACCTGGCGACCGTGCACCGTGCCGGTACCCGTGACGACGGCGTCGCCATAGGGCCGCTTGGCGTCCATGCCGAAGGCGTGGGTACGGTGACGCACGAACTCGTCAAGCTCAACGAAGCTGCCGTGGTCGAGCAGCGTGTCGATGCGCTCGCGGGCGGTCATCTTGCCCTTGGCGTGCTGCTTCTCGATGGCGGCTTCGCCGCTCGCGGTCACGGCCTCGTGGTACCGCACCTTCAGATCGGCGATCTTGCCGGCGGTCGTCGTGAGGTCGGGGGCAGCAGGGGTAGGCGCACTCGTGTGGTCGGTCACCGTGTCAGCCTATCGACAGCACCCCGCCCGGTGCCGTTGGAGAACATCCACAGAGATGGCGCTCGCACCTGGTGCCTGGCGGAGTGTCGCTCAACTGCCATTCGCTCACCGGTAACGCGCTGTGCACGTGCCGTTGGCTCTCGCTTCGTAGCGTCGGCTGAACGGTCGGATGGAGGAGCGGTGTACAGCGAGCTCAGCGCGTGGGTCGAGTCACCCCTGCAATTGCTCGGTGCGCTCGAGCACGCGGCGCTGATGAGTTCGAGCACGCCTCATCACACGATGACGATCGTGCCTCGCGGCGGAGACGCCCAGCTCGAGACGACCGCGAGTCACCTCGCCGACCGGGTGCGCACTCACGCGAACGTGAACGCACGCATGGCGATTGACGTGCGCGTCATGCCCTTTGCTCTCTTCGCCGCCGACACGCCCTGGCTGATCGGCGACGCATTCTCGGGCCAGGTGCAAGCGCGGCTTGACCGGGTCGAGCCGAGCACTTTGACAATCGTCGACGATGGCGCCATCACGCGAGTTCTCGCCCGCCACCTCGCCGAGGGCACCCCTCTCGTGCGCCCGCGTGCCCCCCGCTTGTGGGCAGGCTTGCGGCGCGAGCTCGCGGTGCGCACCACTCGGCGGCTTCGCGCGCTCGCCACCGACGGCCGCCTCTCGGTCACGACCTATCTCGCTGACGACGACGACGCCGTGACGCAATTGCGATCGGTCGGCGCGAGCGTGGTGACCCATCGCTTCGATGTCACGCGAATGCTGGGCGAACGCGCGGTGCACGTGCCGCGCGGTGCCCGCGTTGTTCTCGGCACCGCGCATGTTGCCGACGGGCTGACGGATGCCGCAACCGAGCTGCAGCGCATCGCCGAGCTCGCGCGCTCGGGTGCGGTGGCCTACCTGCCACACCGACGCGAACCCGCGTGGTTCACCACCGCCGTGGGGCGCTTGCCCGAGACCAGCGTGATCGCCGCTTCGCTGCCCATCGAGCTCGCCTTGGCGGGCACCGAGCGACCGCTCGAGATCATCGCTGCGTTGTCGACGGCAGCAGAGACACTGCCGATCGTGTTGCGCGGTTCAGGGTCGACCGTCTCGGCTCAGCCGACGGTACGCGAGGTCACGTCGTGACGAGCGAGGTCGTCGCGATCATCCCGGCTCGCGGCGGTTCGGTCGGCATACCTCGCAAGAATCTGCAGCTCGTGGGCGGTGAGTCTCTCGTTGCGCGGGCGGTGCGCAGCGCGCGGGCTGCCGTGGGCATCCACCGCGTCATGGTGTCGACCGACGATGACGAGATTGCGACCGAGGCGCGTCGAGCCGGGGCCTTCGTGGTCGATCGTCCGGCAGCTCTCGCCACGTCGACCGCCTCGTCAGAGTCGGCCTTATTGCACGCGATCGCCAGTCTTGATCGCCCTCCGGCGATCGTGGTCATGCTGCAAGCGACCTCGCCCTTCATCGACGCGCGTGACCTCGACGCGGCGATCTCTCGCGTGACGGCGGCCGAGGCTGATGTGGTCTTCGCGGCAGTCGCGACTCCGGTGTTTTTGTGGCGCCCTTCTCTGCTCGACGGTGCTGGCTGGGAGGGCGTCAATCATGACGCTGCCGTGCGCCCGCGGCGCCAAGACCTTCCGCCGCAGGTTGCCGAGACCGGCGCCTTCTATGTCATGCGAGCCGCGGGCCTGCAGGCAGCAGCACATCGCTTTTTCGGCCGTGTCGAGCCACAGCTTGTTGACGAGAGATTCGCCGTCGACATCGACACCGAGGTCGAACTCGAGATCGCGCGAGCACTCGCTGGCGTGCACGACGGCGCGCGCACCATCGCCGCCCAGCCGACAACAGAGGGATCACTGTCATGACTGTCTCTATCGCTTCGCGCCTCATCGGCGACAACCACCCCGTGTATGTGATTGGCGAGATCGGGCTCAATCACAACGGCGATGTTGAACTTGCCATGCGCTTGATTGATGTCGCCGCCGAGGCGGGTGCCGACGCCGTGAAGTTTCAAAAGCGCACTCCCGAGATTGCCACCCCCGAGCACATGCGTGACACGCTGCGCGAAACCCCGTGGGGAACGATGACCTACCTCGACTACCGATACCGCGTCGAGTTCAGCCCCGAGCAGTACCGCCAAATCGGCGACTACGCCGCGTCGCGCGGTCTCGACTGGTTTGCCTCGCCGTGGGATGTTCCGAGCGTCGACGTGCTCGAAGATCTCGACGTTGTCGCGCACAAGATCGCTTCGGCGTCGGTCACCGACATCGAGCTGCTCGAGCGAGTGGCGAGCACCGGCAAGCCCGTCATTCTCTCGACCGGTATGTCGACCTTGGACGAGATTGATCGCGCGGTCGAGACGCTCGGCACCGAGCGGTTGATCATGCTGCACGCCACCTCGACCTATCCGATGCCGGCTGAAGAAGCCAATCTGCGCACGATCGCGACCCTGCGTGAGCGCTACGTAGGCGTTCCGATCGGATACTCGGGCCACGAGCGAGGGCTGCAGATCAGCCTCGCCGCTGTCGCGCTCGGCGCCTGCGTCGTTGAACGGCACATCACTCTCGACCGCACGATGTGGGGGTCTGACCACGCGGCATCGCTCGAGCCTCAGGGCTTCGAGCATTTGGTACGCGACATTCGCATCATCGAGTCGGCCCTCGGTGATGGCGTGAAGCGTGTCTTCTCGGGTGAGGAAGCGCCCAAGGCAAAGCTGCGTCGCGTTCTCGCGTGATCGTCGTCGCCCTGACCGACTCCGACTCGTACCTCAAGTGGGGTGCGGCGACGCTCGAGCGTGTTGCTCCTGACGCTGAGCGGCACATCATCGTCGTGGCGAACCCGGTCATGCCCAGCTCGGCACAGCGCGCATCGGCCGTCGCGGGCACGCAGTGGGCGGGGCGCGAGGTCGACGTGCTGTCAGCCGATGCGGCCGTCGAGCGCGTGCGGGCCCTCGGGGCCGACGCCGTGCTCGTTGCCATGCGCGGGCCGACAGTCGCGCTGCTCTTGGCGATGCTCGCCGAGCGTGATCGGCGGCCCGTGCTGTGGTCGGGCATCCCGGGCATCGCGTTGCCGGCGCGTCGCAAGGCCCTCGTGTATCGCGCTCAGGCCGACCTCATGATCGTGCATTCGCACCACGAGCGGGAAGTGTTTCAGGCACTCGATGAGGCAGAAGGCATGCAGCATCGATTCGCCCTCACGACACTTCCGTTTCTCGATCGCCGACCGAGTGTGGGTGACGACCTGGTTTTTGCGGCCCAAGCGCTCGTGCCGGCAACGCGCGCCGAGCGGCGTGATCTTGTGGAGCAGCTCATCGCCGCGGCCGAGTCTCACCCTGACCGCCGCGTCGTGCTCAAGGTGCGAGCGCAGGCAGGCGAGCGACAGACGCACGATGAGCGGTGGCCACTCGACACCCTGCTGCCCCCCGTGGTTCCCCGCAATCTCGTCGTTCAAGCGGGGCCCATGGCTGACGTGCTCGACACCGCGGGCAGCGTGGTCTCGGTAAGCTCCACGGCCATAATCGAGGCCTTTGCTCGAGGAATTCCCGCGCTCGTGCTCGACGACTACGGCATCGGCGATGAGCAACTCAACGCAATCTTCACCGACAGTGGCCTCGTGGGCTCGACCGCCGACATGGTTGCCGGCCGTTTTCGGTCGGTCGACCGAGAGTGGGCTCGTCGCAACTATCTGCACGATCACACCGACGACGATGCCGCGAGCCAGCTTGCTGAACTCGTGCAGCAGCACGCACGATCGCCGCTCTCACCTCGAGCGCCTCAGCGGTCGACAGCCGGGGGTAGCTTGCGCCGCGCGTGGGATCGCCGCACGGCGCTCGGCCGGCACGATGGCGACGCTGTGGGCGTGCTCGCGCTAGCCCTCGGCGTTCCGGCTCGGGCGGTCGTGCGCTTCGCTCGTAAGCTCGCAGGGTGACTCTCGCTTCATTGACTCCCCCTGCGCTGCCACTCAGCCGGGCGATCTGTGCCGACCTTGACTGGCGCGATGAGAGCCCGTCTACGAACACCGAGCTCGTCGCCCGCGCGTCGAGCGCGCCCGACCTTGCCGTCGTTGCCACCGATAACCAGACGGCGGGGCGCGGCCGGCTCGATCGGGTGTGGTCGGCGCCGCCGGGCTCGGCGCTCGCGGTCTCAGTGCTCGTTCGCCACGACGCCGCCGCCGTCGACCCCGTGCGGCTGGGGTGGCTGCCCCTGCTCGCTGGCGTGGCCATGAGCCGAGCCGTACGGTCTCTCGGCGTCGTGCGCGTCGGGGTCAAGTGGCCCAACGACGTTCTCGCCGCAACGGCCGAGGGTGAGCGCAAGCTCAGCGGAATCCTCGCCGAGCTCTCGCCCGACGGCGTCGTGATTGGCGCCGGGCTCAACCTCACGATGTCGCACGACGAGCTGCCGGTGCCGACCGCAACATCCCTCGCCCTCGAGGGAGTGCCGACGGATGCTGCGCTCACCGATCGCGCCCTCGCCGCCTATCTGCGCGAGCTGCTGGCCCTCGTCGGCGAGTGGCGCGCGGCGACCCACCCGAGCGCTCTGCGCGCCCTGGTCGAGCCAGAACTACAGACCCTCGGCCGTGCCGTGCGGGTGGACCGCCCGGGAGTACCTGTCGTGCTCGGTGTTGCCGAGGGGCTCGACGATGATGGCCGATTGCTCGTTCGCGCTGCTGACCCGATCGTCGGCGTCATCGCCGTGGCTGCGGGCGACGTGACGCATCTGCGATATGAATAGGGCATGACGGGCGAGAACCGCGTTCCCGAGCGGGCGATCGCCCGACTGCGCCCGCACGCTCGCGTGCTCGTACTGCCGTCGATTGCGCTTGTTGCGGTGGTCGGCGCGGGCACGTTCGGGGTGTTCGCGGTCGACGAGGTGTGGCAGAGCCTCACGGTGCTCGCGGTGGCCATCGCGAGCGTCGGGCTGTTCTGGGTGCTTCCGCTGCTGCGCTGGCTGAGCACGCAGTACCTCATCACGACGCGGCGAGTGGTGCTGCGCAGTGGCCTCTTTGTGCGCACTCGGCACGAAGTGCTCTTGAGCCGCAGTTACGACGTGACGGTGCGCCAATCAGGCCTGCAACCGGCGTTTCGCTCGGGCGACGTGCTCATCACGACCGGCGCTGATCGACCCGTGGTGATGCGCGATGTTCCGCGTGCCGACATTGTGCAGCGCGCCCTCGGCGACGTCGTGGAGGCGAGTACGACTTCGATCACGACCATTCGCCGCCCGGTCGAAGCAGCCGAGCCCGGCCTTCGTCGTGACCGATCAGGCCGCTGACTCGGCCGATTCTTCGGGGGCGGGCTGCGGGGCTCGACGCGGGTGAAACACCCACCCCCGGTACAGCGTGAAGCGAAAGGCGCTGCCGAGCGCGAGCCCGACGACGTTCGAGGCAATGTTGTCCGCGAGCAGGCTCGTAAAGCCGAGAACGTAGTGTGAGATCACGAGGCACCCGACGGCGATGAGCATGCCCCCGATGCTGACGATGGCGAACTCGAGAGCTTCGCGGGCCGCGGGGCGTCGCCGCTCGAGGCGGAACGTCCACAGTCGACTGCCCACCCAGTTGACGGCGATCGCGACGGAGGTCGACAGCACTTTGGCGATGACCGGGCCTTCGGCGATGACCGCGGGGTCGAGCACGGTGACGCGCAGCAGGTTGAACAGGGCCACGTCGACAACGACCCCGACGAGTCCGACGGTGCCGAATCGGGCCAGCTGTGCCAAGAGGGTGCGCATCGTTCCTAGGGGGCGTCGGGGCGGGGTGCTCGCGGTCGGCCAGAATAGAGGGGAGTCGTCCGCAGTCTAGTGAGGAGCATCCATGCCCGTTGTCGGGGTCATCGGAGGAGGCCAGCTCGCACGCATGATGATTCCTGCGGCGGTGGGCCTGGGCATTGAGCTGCGAGTGCTCGCCGAAGCGCCTGATTCCTCAGCGCGGCTCGCTGCGACGGCGGTCGGCGACTATCGCGATGAAGCCACCGTGCTCGCGTTTGCTAAGGAGTGCGACGTCATCACCTTCGACCACGAGCACGTGCCGCAAGCGGTGCTGCGCGCGCTCGTTGCCGCGGGTGCCGCCGTGCATCCGGGGCCGGATGCCCTGCTCTACGCGCAAGACAAGCTCAAGATGCGCGAGCGCTTGTCGCAGCTCGGCGTGCCGCAGCCCGACTGGGCGCGCGTCGAGTCGGCCGATGATCTGGCCGGATTCCTCGCTGACCACGGTGGCCGGGCCGTCGTGAAGACGCCGCGCGGCGGCTACGACGGCAAAGGGGTGCGCGTTATCGATGATGCCGCGCAGGTTGCCGATTGGCTTGCCGATGGCCCGCTCTTGGCCGAAGAGTTGGTGGCGTTTGAGCGCGAGCTCGCGCAACTCATCGCGCGTCGCCCGAGCGGCACCGCCCAGTTGTGGCCTCTCGTCGAGACGGTGCAGCGCGGCGGCGTGTGCGCTGAAGTGATCGCGCCCGCGCCCCACACGACTGAGCCGCAGCAGCGTGCCGCCGCTGAGATCGCCACCTCGATCGCGCACGGCCTCGGCGTGACGGGCGTGCTCGCCGTCGAGCTCTTCGCGGCGTCTGATGGCCGCCTTCTGGTCAACGAGCTCGCCATGCGCCCGCACAACAGCGGGCACGTGACCATTGATGGTTCTGTCACGAGCCAGTTCGAGCAGCACCTGCGCGCGGTGCTGGATTGGCCGCTGGGCGACACGACTCCGCTGGCGCCGTGGGGCGTGATGATCAACGTCTTCGGCAGTCTGCCCGACGAGAAGATCGCCGCGGCACTGGGCCACCAACCGACCGCCAAGGTGCACGCCTACGGCAAAGGCCCGCGTGCGGGCCGCAAGGCCGGACACGTGACGGTCATCGGCGCCGAGCTTGACGACGTCGCCTACCGTGCGCGCGCCGCGGCCGGCCACTTCGATGACTGAGTCCTACCCTGGAGGCATGAACTCACCCCTCGTCGCCGTTGTCATGGGCTCCGATAGCGACTGGTCGGTCATGCAGCGCGCCGCCGAGGCTCTCGACGAGCTCGGCATTGCCTACGAGGTCGAGGTCTTGAGCGCCCACCGCACTCCCGACGCGATGATCGCGTATGGCCGTGCGGCTGCCGGCCGAGGCATCCGCGTCATCATCGCCGGTGCCGGCGGCGCCGCCCACTTGCCCGGCATGATCGCGAGCGTGACGACTCTGCCCGTCGTGGGGGTGCCCGTGCCGCTCGCCACGCTTGATGGCCTTGACAGCCTGCTGAGCATCGTGCAAATGCCCGCGGGCATTCCCGTGGCCACGGTCTCAATCGGTGGCGGGCGCAACGCCGGCCTGCTCGCCGCTCGCATCATTGGGTCGACGGATGCGGCCGTGGCCGATCGCCTCGCCGCCTTTGCCGCCGCACTTGAGCACACCGTCGCCGAGAAGAACGCTGCCCTGAAGGCGTCGATCGGCGCCGCGTCGGCGACGTGAGCCACACCTCGCCGCTGCGTCACCCCGACTCGCGCGACCCCGCGGTCATGGGTCGCCGCGCCTGGTGGCTTCTGGCGCTCAACCTTCTCGTGCCCGGCAGTGCCCAGTTGCTCGCGGGCAACCGGCGGTGGGGCCGATTCGCGGTGGGCGCGACCTTCACACTCTGGGCAATCGCGGCGGGCGCGGCGCTGTTGTTCTGGCTCTGGCGGCCGGCGGCCCTCACGCTCGCGACCAACGTCGTCGTGCTGTGGGTCGTGCAATTGGGTCTCGTTTTCTACGCCGTGCTCTGGCTCGTGACGACCCTCAACGCCTTCACGCTCGTGCGCCTCGTGCGAACCCCGCCTCGTGCGCGGCTGCCGATTGCGATCTTCACGGTGCTGAGCCTCGTGCTCACGGTCGGAACCGCGAGCTATGCAGCCGTCGTGGCGGGCGCTGGCCGCGATGCCTTGAGCGCGGTCTTCGCGGGCGGCACCATCGTCGAACCCATCGACGGGAGGTACACGATTCTGCTGCTGGGCGGCGACGCGGGGGCCGATCGCTTCGGCTTGCGACCCGACAGCATGACGCTCGTGAGCATCGACGCGACGACGGGCGCCGTCGCGATGGTCGGCATCCCGCGCAATCTCTACAACGCGCCGTTCAGCGAGGATTCACCGTTGTGGGATGCGTGGCCGAACGGTTTCGACTGTGGCGACGAGTGTCTTCTCGCGTACCTCTACCCGTGGGCCGAAGAACACCCAGAGTTGTACCCCAACGCCGAGAAAGAGGGCAGTACGCCCGCGATCGAGGCCATGCGTGACGCGGTCGAGGGGGTCACGGGCTTGCCCGTGCAATTCACGGTGCTCATCGACATGGCGGGCTTCGCGTCGCTCATCGACGCACTGGGCGGGGTGGTCGTCACGGTCGAGAACCCGGTCACGCTCGGCATCAATGGCGGCCCGGTGGTCGGCGAGATCGCGGCGGGCGAGCAGCGCATGGACGGCTACACGGCACTCTGGTACGCCCGCAGCCGGTACGAGCTCACCGACTTCGACCGCATGAAGCACCAGCGCGACATCCAAGAAGCGATGCTGCGGCAACTCGAGCCCGGTGTTGTTCTCACACGCTTTCAGGCGATCGCCGAAGCCTCGAGCGATCTCGTGCGCACCGACATCCCCCAATCGATGCTCGGGGCTCTTAGCGATCTCGCGGTGCTCTCGCGCGAGCACGAGATCGTGCGGCTCGAACTCGTGCCGCCCCTCATCGACAACGTCGAGCCTGACTTCGAGGTCGCGCGCGCGAGCATCGCCACCGCGGTCGCCCCGCGGCCCACGCCGACGCCCACTCCCTAGCGGCGTCGGGATGCTGCGCTAGAGGTCGGCGTGCAGTTGCCAGGTCTTCTCGGCCGAGTCGCGCCAGCTGAAGGCGCGGGCACGATCGCGCCCGCGCACTGTCAACTCGGCCGCGAGTGCGGAGTCGTCGAGCACCGAGCGCACGGCCTCGGCCAGTCGCTCGGGGTAGCCCTCAGCGTCGTCGCGGGCGACAACCACCCCGGCGTCGCTGCACACCTCGAGCAGTGCGGGCGTGTCGGAGTGCACGACCGGGGCGCCGAGGCTCATGGCTTCGAGAGCGACCAGTCCAGAGCCCGCCGAGATGGCCGGCACGGCCACGACGGCCGCACGCGAATACGCCACGGCAAGGGCGGTCTCACCGAGCACACCCAAGGCGCGAACGCGCGAGCGGTCGAACGGCGCGTCGAGGTCACGCATGAGGGCCTCGAGTTCGTCGTCGCTCACGCCGACGAGCAACAGCGGAACCTCAGGCGCGTGGGGGCCCGCAGCGGCCCGCACGAGCGCAGGAATGCCACTCACGCCATCAAGGCCGCCGACGGCGAGCACATACCGCTCGGGTAGGTCGAGCGCCGCGGCGTGCGAGTCGCGGCTCGGGCCAGGATCGAGCGAGGGGCTTACGGCCGCGGCTATGACGCGAACGCGATCGCCGAGGTCGAGCGCCGAGGTGAGGTCGTCGGCCACGGCGTGCGTGGGTACGACGATGGCGTCGGCGTAGCGCTCGGCGCGTTTAGCCATGGCCCGCGTCCAGGCCACGGTGCGGCTCGGCAGGGTCTCGGGGTGAGTGAAGGCTGCCGAGTGATGAATCGTGACGACGGTCTGCTCGCCCGGCGAGTTGATGCGGTCGTGACGGTAGAGCGGTGCAAAGAGGCTCGGGGCGTGCACCATGCCGGCTCCCGGTAGCCGCGTGAAGCCGTGCTGCCAGGCGGCGGCCAGTTGGCGGCGATCGAGCGCACTCTTGAACAGGTCGCTCAAGCCCGGCAGCTGTTGTTCGATGCGCTCGTATTCGCTCGGCGGCGACGAGGCCACGATGCCGGCGACATCGCACCCGCGCGGCGCGGTCTCGATGAGGGCTCGCGTGAGCTCGAGCGCGTAGCGACCGATGCCGCTTGGCACCGGGTCACCCACCTGGTCGAGCACGAC
>JAAFHT010000176.1 GCA_013297625.1 Actinomycetota bacterium
CGTCGCCTCATGAAGCGTCCTTCTACCCTGGTCGGTACCGCCTTCTTCGCCATTCTCGCGACCTCCTGTGCAAGCGCTCCGCAAGCTGGCCCGATGGCGGGTCCCATGCGTCACTCGAACACCAAGCCGAGGTCCGCGAGGCTCGGGGAGCCGACCCGACCCGACAGATTGGCGCTCTTCGACACACTCGTCGATGAAATCCATTTCCATCATCAATTCGCCGATGCCGCGTTCGCAAGGCGCTACGGACTCCAAGAATCCGACGGTCTCGCGCGTGAGCGTTGGGATGCAGATCTGCCGCTCTTTCGCCGGCGTTTCGCCGATGCGACGACCAAGGAACGACTCGTCGTCGCCCTCATGCAGCTCAACGCCAGCCTGCTCGATGGGCATTGCCGATTCCATGCGCAGGACCTCCCACCCGCGCGTCTCCTGCCCATCTCGTTCAGGCCGCTTCTCGATGGCACGTACACGCGCATCGTTGTGCGAGCGAGCCACCATGAGGGCATCTCGCCCGGAGATGAGCTCGTCTCGTTCGATGGCATCTCGACCTCCGAGCTCTTCGTACATGAGATGTTTCGCACGAGCGCAACGAGTGCGCGTGCGCGCGCGGATGAAATCGCCGCCGCCTTGTCGCAGGGGCTCATGACCATGCCGAGCATGCAGACGAAGGTGCACCTCGTAGTATCGCGTGAAGGCCAGATGATCGAGCGTGATGTCATGTTCGAAAGTGCTTCGCGAGAAGAGACCTTCATCGGTACCGACGACGGACTACCGGCACCCCATTGCCCCGCCGGAGACCTCGACTATGGGCACGGCTACACGCTCCGTAGCGTGGGCCAGAACTTCTGTCTCTACGGATCAAGCGATGGTGCGTTTCGTGACCTGCCGATCGTCCGCTACTTCTCGTTCATGTATGATGGTCGGGATCCGATGGGTGCCATCGCTGCCGATCACGATCATCTCGATCAGTCGCTCTCATGCGCGCATGCCGTCGTTCCCCTGCGTGGCATCGTGCTCGATGTTCGTGAGAATCACGGTGGCGTGAATCCCTATATATTTCAGGATTTCTTCGCCACGCGACCCTACCCGCACCACATCGTGGAAGTGCCGCTCTCGCGCAGGCTCGAAACCTCGCGTGTGCGTGACCTCTTCGGTGCAGAGCAAGCCTTGGAATACCGAGCGCGCCTCGATGCGCTCGCCCCGAGCGATGCGCCGTCATGGCGGTTCCCCTTCCTCGCGGCGCCCGAGATGATGCACGCGCAACACACGCCATCGCGCACGCTCGCGGTCGTTCGAGCAAACACACCCGTCGCGCTGCTCACGAGCTCTGGCTGCGCAAGCAGCTGCGACACCCTCACATCTTGGTTCGCTCGCGAGCGTATCGGTCCCGTTCTCGGCGAAGAACCCGCACTCGCCTTCACCACCATTCGACTCCCGATCGACGTCGCACTCGCTGGCTGGGGCCAGCTCGGCTCGTTTCACGTCGCCTTCTCACGCGAGACGGTGGGCTTCGACGGGCCCACCGTCGAGGGCCGCGTCTTTCCGATTCAGCTCATCCGAGAGACGGAAGAGAACCGTGCGATGTACTCGACGCTCTTGATCGATCATGCTTCGAGAGCTTTGCCAACGAGGGTTAGAGCCTCGAGGAGGCACTGAATGACTCCGAGGCGCAGCTCGACGACGATTGCGCACCCTCACCCTCACCCGGCGCGCACGCTGGGCAGGGCATCCAACGAGAATGCGGGGCGCCGCAGCGCGACCTCGGCCCCCCACCGCCTGACCGGCACGGCAGGCCGGGCACGGCAGGCCAACCTAGCGCGGTTCGGCCCGAGCAGCAACCGGAGCCGTCGCGCTGCGACGACCACCACGCGGCCCACCCACGCGAGCCCCATGCCCGCTATGCTGGCGGTCCTGTGAAGGCGCTCGTCAAGGTCGGCTACGCGTGCAACGAGCACTGCGGGTTCTGCCACACGCAGGACGTGCGGCACGTGCAGGGCACCACGGCCGAGGTCGACGCCAAGATCCGCCGCGCCGCGGCGCTCCGCCACTCGATGATCGTGCTCTCGGGCGGC
>JAAFHT010000012.1 GCA_013297625.1 Actinomycetota bacterium
CGTCGCGGCCGTCCCGGCCACGACGCCCCCTACCTGACGGTGCTCGGCACCCCCGGTTTCGGCTTCCGCTCGGGCGAAGTGTGGGCGCTCCACCACGCCTGGAGTGGCAACAGCACGACGGGCGTCGAGTCGATGCCCACGGGCCACCGCCGTCTGCTCGCCTCAGAGCTACTCGACCCCGCCGAGATCGTGCTCGCCCCGGGCGAGACCTACACAACCCCCGAGACCGTCCTCGCGTGGTCGAACACCGGACTAGACGGCCTGAGCGACCGCTTGCACCCCTTCGTGCGCGCCCTCACTCCCCCGACGCACCGCCCTGTCGTGCTCAACACGTGGGAGGCCGTCTACTTCGACCACGCGCTCGAATCACTCATGCCCCTCGTCGACGCGGCGGCTGAGCTCGGCATCGAGCGCTTCGTGCTCGACGACGGGTGGTTCACGGGCCGCACTGACGACCGCCGCGCGCTGGGCGACTGGACGGTTGACCCGGAACGCTGGCCATCCGGGCTGCACCCCCTTGCCGACGCCGTTGTCGAGCGCGGGATGGAGTTCGGCCTGTGGGTCGAGCCCGAGATGGTGAGCCCCGATTCGCGGCTGGCGCGGGAGCATCCCGAGTGGATGCTCGCCGATGCCGCCGACGACACCCAGCATCCCCCCACCTGGCGCTTCCAGCACACGCTCGACCTCACGATCGACGAGGCGCGCGCCCACGTGCTCGAGGCCCTGAGCGCGCTGCTGGCCGAGGACCCCATCGCCTTTCTCAAGTGGGATCACAACCGCGACCAGCACGCCGGCACCGCGGCGGCCCACACGCGCGCGGTGTATGCGCTCATTGATGACCTGCGCGCGCGTTTTCCGCATGTCGCCATCGAGAGTTGCGCCTCGGGCGGGGCGCGCGTCGACCTCGGCATGGCCGCGCGGGTGCATCGCTTCTGGACGAGCGACACCAACGACGCCCTCGATCGGCAGCGCATCCAGCGCTACAGCGGTCTGCTCATGCCACCCGAGTTGCTCGGCGGCCACGTCGGCGCACCGCGCGCGCACATCACAGGACGCACGCACGACCTGTCGTTCCGCCTCGCCACGGCGCTGTTCGGCAGCGCGGGCATCGAGTGGAACGTCACGACCGCCGACTCCGCCCAGCTCGAGGCGTTGCGTGAGTGGGTCGCGACGGTCAAGCTCGTGCGCCCGCTGCTCACGACGGGCCGCACGGTGCGCACCGACGAACCCGGCGACGACCGCTATGTGCACGGCCTCGTCGCGCACGATGGTTCTGAGGCGCTCATCGCCCTTGTGACGCTGTCGACGGCGGCCGTCGCGGTGCCGCCTCCCCTGCGTTTTCCGGGGCTCGACCCCGACCGGCGCTATCGCATTGAGCCCCTCACCGTGGGCGGGCCGCCGCATGCGGTTCAGGATGCTCCCCCCGCGTGGCTCGCCGACGGAGGCATCACCCTCACGGGTCGGCTGCTTGCCGACCTCGGGCTGCCCGTTCCGCTACTCGCGCCCGAGCAGGCGCTGCTGCTGCGTGCGGTCGCGGTCGACTAGGACTGCAGCGCACTGTGCTTCTTGCTACGCCTGCAAGGCGTAGAGCGCCACGGCGCTCGCGGCCGCGACGTTGAGCGAATCAACGCCATGCGCCATGGGGATCGTCACGCTCGGGCGCGCTCGCCGCGAACTCGCGCAAGCCCACGGCGTCGTCGGCCAATGCGAGAGCGGCAATCGTGAAGCCCGCGGCATGCAGCTCGGGCACGGCGTCGCTCCACTCGGGCAGCCGCGTCCACGGCACCTGCAGAACCGTGCCCATCGACACGCGCACACTGCGACGGTAGAGCGGGTCGGCGCAGCGCGGCGTGATGAGCACGGCGTCTGCTCCGAGGCCCGCCACCGAGCGGAAGATCGCTCCGACGTTGGTGTGGTCGACGACGTCTTCGACGATGACGACACGGCGGGCATCCCCTAGCACGTCAGCAACCGTGGGCAGCGCGGGCCGGTGCATGCTCGCGAGGGCTCCGCGGTGCAAGTGAAAGCCCGTGAGTTCTTCGAGCAAACCGGCCTCGCCGACATACACGGGCACGTCGAGGTCACCCACGAGAGCCTCGAGATCGGGGAGCCACTTCTCGCTCGTGAGCACCGACCGCGGCTCGTGCCCGGCCCGCAGCGCGCGGCCGATGACCGTGATCGACTCGGCGATGTAGAGGCCGCCTCCAGGCTCGGTCGCGACGCGCAGAGCGACGTCGGTGAGCCGCGCGTAGTCGGCGAGAGCGGGTTCGTCGAGCGTCGTAATGTGCTCGATGCGCATGGATGCCCGCCTTTCGCTCGCAACGCGTCGGTCGCCCTGCCAGCCTCCGGAAACATACTCGAAATCAGAGCGTTCTAGTCTGCAAGGGAACCACCGGAGGCCCCATGTCGATCGCCGCACCGCTCGTCGAGCTTGATGCGGCCGCGCGTGCCTCCGTCGAGCAAGCGATCGAGCTGCTGCGTGGCCGTCGCATCGCGGTGCTGACGGGGGCGGGCGTGAGCACCGACTCCGGAATCCCCGATTACCGCGGTGTCGGCGCTCCCGTGCGCACGCCCATGACCTACAGCCAGTTTTTGGCTGACGAGCCCTACCGCAAGCGCTATTGGGCCGGCAGTCACCTCGGGTGGGAGCGCTTTGCCGCCGCAGGCCCCAACGCGGGGCACCGCACGCTCGCCGACCTTGAGCAGGGTGGCGTCGTCACAGGAGTCGTGACGCAGAATGTCGACGGCTTGCACGTGCGCGCGGGCAGTCGTCGCGTCGTCGACTTGCACGGCAGCATGGATCGCGTCACGTGCTTGCACTGCGGCCAAACCTTCGACCGCGGAGCCATCGCCGAGCGCATCGCTCGCCTCAACCCCTGGCTGACCGACGCCGACGCCACGATGAACCCTGATGGCGATGCCGAGGTTGCCGACGTCTCGCGCTTTCAGGTTCCTGAATGCTCGGTGTGTGGGGGCACGCTCAAGCCCGACATCGTGTTCTTTGGCGAGTTCGTGCCGCCCGTCAAGTTTGAAGAGGCGCGCGGCATTGTGGCTCGATCGGATGCTCTGCTCGTGCTCGGCTCCTCCCTCGTCGTCAACTCGGGCATCCGGCTCGTGGGCCTCGCCGCCAAGAAGCGCATTCCCACGATCATCGTCAACCGCGGTGAGACGAAGGCTGACGCTCGCGCCGCGCTCAAGATTGACGCGGGAACGACGGAAACCCTCGCGGCGTTCAGCGAGGCCTTGCTCGCCTAACGGCGAAGTCGCCACTCATGTGAGAGTATCTCGATCATGACTCGACGAATCGCCGTGCTGCCGGCGCTGATCATTGCCACGTTCGTGATGGCCGGATGCAGTGCGCCCGAAGCTGAGCCGACATCCGCTCCCACCGGCGACTCGGAATCCAGCGCGACCAGTCCGCTCATGGACGTTCCCTCCAGCGATGCGAACTGGGAGTGCGGACACGTGAGCGCGCTCCTTGGCATTCAGACCCGATCAGAGTGGGAACTCGAGAACGGTGTGATCGACCAGGCCACCTTTGACGCGCGCGCTGCGGGGCTGGTTGATGCCTGGACGCAGCTTCCCCAGGGTCAGTCCGATGTCTCCCCTGCCCTGCAGGAAGCCAGTGCCGCCGCGCCGGATGGCATTGGTGGCGAGAATGTGGTGTTCACACGCGCAATCGACTCACTCGGCTCGACGTGCGATGCGGCGGGGTCTGTCGTCATCTTCGGCACCCTGCCTGAGATGGGCGGCTGAGCAACGCGACCTTCGACCCCGCCTAGGCTGATGAGGTTGGACGAAAGGGAATCCTCATGACGGTCTTCGCACTCGTGCGGCACGGCGAAACCGATTGGAACCGCGAGCGGCGCATCCAGGGCTCGACCGACATCCCGCTCAACGACACGGGGCGTGAGCAAGCTCGCGTCACGGGAGCCCTTCTCGCGAGTCGCCGCTGGACCGCGCTGGTCGCCTCGCCTCTGTCACGCGCATCCGAAACCGCGCGTCTCATCGGCGCCGAGGTGGGTCTCGGTGACCCCGAGCTTGAGCCGCGGCTCGCCGAGCGCGACTACGGCGCGGCTGAGGGACTCACCGGCCCCGAGATTGACCTTCGCTACCCCGACGGCGCTGACGTGCCGGGTCGCGAACCGCGCGAAGCCGTCGCCGAGCGGGCCGTTGCCGCCCTGCACGACCTGGCCGCGCGTCACCCGGGCGAAGCCGTCATCGTCGTCGCGCACGGCGGTGTCATCCGCAGCCTGCTCGAGACGGTTGCACCGGGTCGGCACCGCGAGCCGATCACCAATGGTTCGGTGCATTCGTTCCGGCACGCCGACGGGGCCCTCGAGCTCGTCGCCTTCGATGACCCCATCGACGAGCAGTCGATCTTTCCAATGGCAGTCGACTTTGAGCAGCAGAACCGGCTCGCCGAGCGCGAGCGCGAGGGCCGCTGATGGCGAGCGGCCCCGAGCGGTTTGTGGCGGCGACCGCGCACCTGCCGATTACCCCGCAACGGATGCCCGACTCCACCCACACGGCCGCCGAAGCCGCGGATGCCGTGGGTTGTGAGGTCGGCGCGATCGTCAAGTCACTCGTCTTCGTCACCGTCACTGACTCCGAGCGTGAGCCCGTGCTCGCACTCGTGTGCGGCGACAACCGTGCCGACCTCGATGCCCTCGCGAGCGTCGTCGTCGCTCGCATCGAGAAGGCGGACGCGAACACGGTCAAGCAGGCGACGGGCTACTCAATCGGCGGCGTGCCCCCGCTCGGACATCCCGCGCCCGTGCGTACGGTGATCGACCGCGACCTGCTGCGCTTCGAGACCGTCTGGTCGGCAGCGGGCAGTGCCTACGACGTCTTCGCGGCGACCCCACAGCAGCTCGTCGAGTGGACGGGCGGCGAGCTCGCCGACATCGGTTCGCGCTGACCCGCATCGTCAGGCCTTGTGGTCAGCGACCTGCCTCTTTCCTGGGCCCGGGGCCGGGGTATACGGCGCCCCACTCGGCGTCAGAGAGAAACGGCTTCCCTGCGTCGCGGATGATCTCGCCGCTAACTGGATGCCTCTGGTCCAAATCGATGAACTTGTCCCGATAACTGGTGTAACCCCGATCGAACTCTCGGTTGCTCTCGATGCGCGCCATGACGTGAAAGACGTACGAGGCAAGTGGGGGACCGAAGATGAGCACGGCGGCGATGGGAATGAACGGAACTCGTGCATCACCGAGTGACAGCAATACGAACGCGAAGAGGCCAGAACCAGCACTTGCCACTCCGGCAATGAAGCTCAAGCGCTGGAGACGAAAGGCTGAGATTCCCCGATGCACCTGCCGCGCATCGTAGGACGAGGCTCGGTGCGTTTCCTTGTGCGCAGGAGGACTTGTCCTCGGTGAGATCGGCGTGACCATAGTTTCTTCAGATCGCTGCGGAAGAGCGGGACCCGGGGACTGAGGGCTCGCCGCGTCAGTGCGGCCTCGGGCGATCTGGGAGACAAACTCGATGAGCTCAGCGCGTCGGTGAGGGCGGGTGTAGAACGTCCACTGACGATCGAGGGGTGAGAACGGAAAGCGTGAGTCCGGCTCGGCGAGTCGCAGAATGATCCTCCCCGGCTTGCTCGCTGCGGTCGCCGCTTCCGTTGTCACGTCGACAATCCGGCTCCAGGGAAGGACAATGTCGCCTTGAGATGACGGCTGCAGAAAGCGCACACCGCTAGTCGAGAAAACAAGAACACCGGCGAAGGGTAAGGCGGAGATCCAACCCCCTGAGTGAACGAAACGGGTCTTCTCTTGCCAACGGGTTTGAACCACACCGACATAGAACGAGTCCGCGTGCTCAGTCGAGGCGACCCGAAGGAGACGAGACACAAGGACACCCTGCACGACCATATAGAGCACGAAGAGCGCAATGAGGCCAGCAAAGATGACGACGATGATCCCTAAAGTCATCCGGCTATCGCCCCGGCCACTCACCGCGATGTCAGGCAAAAACTGATCTAGTGCGAAGCCGCCCCAAAGTGCCAGCGCCGCGATAGCGGCAGCAACTCCGTTGATGATCCAGAAAGCTTGCGGGCCGGCCTTGTCTTGACTGCTCTCGCCATCGTGAGTCGTCACTGGGGGGCCGCCCGACGGCCTCCGAGAGCGGCCTGCTCGCGCAGCAACTCGAGCAGCACGGCTGCCGAACGACTCCAGTCGAAGCGCGCGGCCTCGGCGGGTGCGGTGGCCGAGCGACGCTCCCACTCCCCCGTGGCCAGCAGTTCGGTGATGCGGGCGGCGAAAGCATCCGCATCCCCTGCCGCCGCATAGAGCGCCGTGTCGCCGCCGATTTCGCGGAAGATCGGGATGTCGCTCACGACGACGGGCGTGCCGCGGCCCATGGCCTCGACGAGCGGGATGCCGAAGCCCTCATCGCGCGAGGCACTCACAAGCGCCGTCGCGCTGTCGAGCAGTGCGGCATACTCCTCGTCGGTCACGCCGTCATGCACGACAAGCGCGCCGGCGGGCGCTGCCGCTTCGAAACGCTCGCGATCGGCAGGGCGAATATGGCTCAACAGGTGCAGCCGTGCGCCGGGGAGCTGGCTGAGCGCCGCGACGAGCGTGTCGACGCCTTTGTAGGGCATGAACGAACCCATGTAGACGAGGTCGATACCCTCGGGCCGGGTTCGAGGTGCGACAACGGTCGGCCGGTCGGCGGCGTTCGGCACGACCGTGATCGAGCGCTTGGTGAGCCGGTGCTGCCGCATGAGCTCGCGCGTGGTGTCGCTCACGGTCACGACGGCGTCGGCGCGATTAAGCAGCAGCCGCTGCGGCCACCACGCGAGGTGGTACAGCCGCCAGCCGAGGCGCACGGGCCACGGCAGGTCGCGCGGTGGCGTCGGATGCGCGTAGTAGATCAGGTCGTGCAGCGTGAGCACGAGCGGGTAGCGCCGACCGAAAGCTCCCATGGTCTGCATGGGGCTGAAGACGACGTCGGGCGACACGTGATTCACCTGCCGCGCCACAAAGGGCTCACGCGGGCTTGTGGGGCCGCTCACGCGATGCCATGGCAGCCCCCCGGGCAGCATGGCGAGTTGCCGCTCGTCGCTGATGAGCAGTTCGAGCGACTCGGTGTCGGCGAGTTGCGCGCGCAGGGCATCCACGAGGCTCGCCGTGAACCGGCTGATGCCGTCGTGGCGCGGAAACCGCACGTAGCGACAGTCGACGACGATCTTCACGGGCTACGCCAGAAACTCACGAATGGCCGCGGCCGCCTCGACGGGCTTCTCGTAGTGGACGAGGTGGCCGACGCCCTCGATGACGACGAGCTGGGCATCCGGAAAAAGCGTGACCAGGCGGCGCTGGGCCTCCAGCGGCGTGATGTCATCGTTGTCGGCGACGATCAGCAGGGTGTTTTGCGCGATGCCGGCGGCATACTCCGAAACATCGTGAGAGACGGATGCGCGAAACGCCTCGAGCAGGCTGTCACGGTTCGCGAAGGCCGAGAAGTAGCGGTCGTGTTCTTCGTGAATCCACCGTCGCAGTTCTTTGTCGTCGGTCTTGGCCATCGTCACGCTCATGATGCGGGTCACGAGTCGGCTGCGAAGCGCGGCGAATCCGAGTCGTTGCGGCAGCGCGGCGCCGACGCGATAGAAGCCGACGGCGAGGCGCGTGAGAACGCCCCGCGGTCCCGCGAGCGCGTTCTGACCGATGGGGTTGATGAGCACAACCCGGGGCGTCGGCACCCCGCTTGCGACTGCGGCCGAGACCACGATCGACCCAAACGAGTGCCCGAGCAGCACCGCGGTGCCGCGCACGCCCGTGGCGGCGAGAAAGGCGTCGAGCCACGCGATGTAGCCCTCGATGTCGTGGGGGCGGTCGGCCAGCGGCTCGCTCGAGCCAAAGCCCGGGAGATCAGGGGCGAGAAAACGGATGCCCGGCAATTGCGCCACGACGGGCCCGAGCCCGTGGTGGTCGCCGCGAAAACCGTGCACGAGCACGACCGTGCGATCAGCGTCGGCCGGCCCGTATTCCACGAGGTGGGTCGAGACGCCGAGCACGTCGATCGTGCGATCGCGAGCGGGGATGAGCGCGAGGGCGTCGGCGTACGGGGAGGCGATAGGCATTGCCTTCAGTCTAGGCAGGCCGCCGTCGGCGCACAGGCCTAGGCTGGCCGCGTGACCCTCTTGCAGCGCAGTCTGGCCGTCTTTGACCTCGAAACGACGGGGGTGGATGTTCGCACCGCCCGCATCGTCACCGCGTGCGTTGCCGTGCTCGACGCCTCCGGCGCTCTCGTTTCGCGCCGTGACTGGCTCGCCGACCCCGGCGTCGAGATCCCGGAGGGTGCCGCCGCTATTCATGGCATCACAACCGAGCGCGCGCGGGCCGAGGGTCGCCCGGCCGCCGAGGTGGTGGCGGAGATCGTTGGCGAGCTGAGCGCCCAGCTCAGCGCGGGCTTGCCCCTCGTGGTTTACAACGCCCCCTACGACTTGTCACTGCTGAGGTTCGAAGCCGAGCGGCACGGTGTCGCGCCTCTTGTCGACCCTGCTCCCGTCGTCGACCCGCTCGTCATCGACAAGGCCGTCGACCGCTACCGCAAAGGCAAGCGCACCCTCGAGGCGGCAGCCGCGCACTACGGGGTTGCCCTCGACGGGGCCCATGACGCCGGGGTCGATGCGATTGCCGCGGGCCACGTTGCCCGCGCCATCGTCGAAGCGCACGCGGCGAAACTGCCCATCACGCTCTCCGAGCTGCACACATCCCAGGTCACCTGGCACGAGCAGCAAGCCTCGAGCTTCGAGGACTACATGCGCACGCAGCGCGACCAACACTTCATGGCCGACCGCGGTTGGCCCGTTCGCGTGGACTCCTAACGCCTTCCGTGCGAACCGGGTCAGCTCGACAAACCCCCGGTCGCAATGAACATGAACGACAGCAGGAGCGGGCTCAAAAAGAAAACGAGCGTGGCGGCAAGGGTCACGGAGGCGATGATCATGGCCGCGAGTGACACTCTCCATCCGGCCAGCCTTGGGTCGGCTCGCAGCACGGTTCGACTCCTCAGCGACAGCCACACTCCCACTGCTGCGAGAACCGCGCCAATTGCTGGTGCGATCATGGTGGCGATTCCGCCTGCTACTGCAACCGTGAGGGCCGCCAGAACGATGCCCGGGTAGGTGCGGGCAGTAGAAGTACGCTGCGTGGTCATTCTCGAACACTAAAGCCTGTGTCGAGACCAGTGTGCTGTGCATCCTCACTGAGCACGAAACGACGAAGGACCAACACTTCACGGCCGACCGCGGCTGGCCCGTTCGCTCGTAACCTAGCGCGCGAAACGACGAAGGGCCCCGCCATCATGGCGGGGCCCTTCGCGGTGCAGTAGGTGACTACTGACCGAAGTTCTTGAAGCGCTGGTTGAACTTCTCGACGCGACCGGCCGAGTCGAGGATGCGCTGCTTGCCCGTGTAGAACGGGTGTGAAGCCGACGAGATTTCAACGTCGATAACGGGGTAGGTAACGCCGTCAAGGTCGATGGTCTTGTCGCTCGTCACGGTCGAACGCGTGAGGAACGTCTCGCCCGAGGCCAGGTCGCGGAACACGACGGCGGCGTACTCGGGGTGGATGTCAGTCTTCATGAGCGGATTCCTTGGAAGTGTGTGGTGAGCGCAAGCGATTCGGTGCGCAGCGATAGGCACGAGGCCCAACGGTCAAGAATAGCAGAGGCGCAGAGGTACGAGAGCGTCAGGCTGCCCGCGCCGCAAAGCGCGCGCCGTCACGGGTGACGACGAGTCCGAGCCCGAAGGTGGCGGTGAGGTTCTCGCTCGTGATGACGTCGGCCAAGGCCCCAGCCGCGGCGATTTCTCCGTCACGCAGAAGCATCGCGTGCGTAAAGCCCGGCGGAATCTCTTCAACGTGGTGGGTCACCATGACCATCGCGGGCGAGCTCGGCTCGCTCGCGTAGGCGCCGAGCAACTGCAACAGTTCTTCGCGCGCGCCGAGGTCGAGGCTTGCCGCGGGTTCGTCCAGAAGCAGCAACTCGGGGTCGGTCATGATCGCCCGCGCGATTTGTACGCGCTTCTGCTCGCCGTCGCTCAGGGTGCCAAAGAGGCGGTCTTCAAACCCGTCGAGGTGCCACTCGCGCAGTACGCGCTGGGCGCGGCGAACATCCACCTCGTCATAGTTTTCGTTCCAGCGGCCGGTGACCGAGTACGAGGCCGTCATGACGACATCGAGCGTGCGTTCGTTGCCCGGGATGCGCCGCGCGAGTGCCGTCGAGGCGAAACCAATGCGCGGCCGCAACTCGAAAACGTCGGTCGCGCCGAGCTGCTCATCGAGCACCGTGGCCCGCCCCGAACTCGGGTGCATGAACGACGCGGCGACCTGCAACATCGTCGTCTTGCCCGCGCCGTTGGGGCCGAGAACCACCCAGCGCTCGTCAGAATTCACCTGCCAGGTGACGTGGCTCAAGATGGCGTTGCCGTCACGCGAGAGAGAGACATCGTCGAACTGAAGAACGCTAGCCATGATGCCTCCAGCCTAGAGCAGGCTGCGATACAGCTCGGTCGTGCGCTGGGCGATGCGGTCCCACGAAAACATCTGTTCGGCTCGCTCTCGACCTGCGGCGCCCATTGCGTAGGCGAGGTTCTCGTCACTCACGACCTCGGTGAGTGTAGCCGCAAGATCGGCAATGAACTGCTCGGGGTCGAGCGGGGTGCCCGAGCCGTCGTGTACCTGGTCAATCGGAACGAGTCGGCCCGTGACGCCATCGTCGACCACCTCGGGAATACCGCCCGTGTTCGTGCCCACGACGGCGACTCCGCACGCCATGGCTTCAAGATTGACGATTCCCAGGGGCTCGTAGACGCTCGGGCAGACGAAGCTCGTGGCGGCAGAAAGCACCGCCGAGAGTTCGATGGGCGACAGCATGCGTTCGATCCACACCACGCCCGTGCGCTCCGTCTGCAGCGCCGCGACGCCGTGCTGCACCTCGCGCAGAATCTCGGGGGTATCGGGGGCACCCGCACACAGAATGAGCTGCACGTCGGGTGGAAGCCGACGCGCGGCCTCGAGCAAGTACGGCAAGCCCTTCTGCCGCGTGATGCGGCCCACGAAAACAACCGAGGGACGGTCGGGGTCGATCCCGAGCGCGCGCACGGCATCGTGGTCGATCGTGCGCTGCCAGCGCTCGAGATCAATGCCGTTGTGAATCACCGTCACGCGCGACTCGTCAATGTCGGGGTAGCACCGTAGGATGTCGCGACGCATGCCGTCGCTCACGGCGATGACAGCATCCGCCGATTCGAAGGCGTTCTTTTCGATCCAGCGCGAAATGCGGTAGCCGCCGCCGAGTTGCTCGGCCTTCCACGGGCGCAACGGTTCGAGGCTGTGGGCCGTCACGACGTGCGGGATGCCGTGCAGCAGTTGCGCCAAGTGGCCTGCCGCATTGGCGTACCAGGTGTGCGAATGCACGATGTCCGCACCGTCGACATCGTCGGCAATCGCCAGGTCAACGCCGAGGGTGGCAAGGGCAGGATTCGCCGAGCTGAGTGCGCCCGGAACGAGGTAGGCGTGCGTGTCGGCCTCATTGCGCGGAGCGCCAAAGCACCGCACGCGAACGTCGTGATCGTCGCGCAAAGCACGCACGAGTTCGGCGACGTGCACCCCCGCTCCCCCGTAGACCTCGGGCGGATACTCACGGCTAATCACATCGACGCGCATGTCGATGACGCTAGTACAGGCGAGCCTCTATGACGTCACCCGTTGCTCGCCTAAGGTGGGGCCATGTCGACTCCCAAGATCTTCGGAATCGTGCTCGCCGGTGGTGAAGGAAAGCGGCTCATGCCCCTCACCGTCGACCGCGCCAAGCCTGCTGTGCCCTTCGCGGGCGGCTATCGACTGATCGACTTCGCGTTGTCGAACCTGATCAACTCGGGGCTTCGCCAGCTCGTCGTGTTGACGCAGTACAAAAGCCACTCGCTCGACCGCCACGTCTCGCAGACCTGGCGCTTGAGTGGCATGCTCAACGCCTACGTGGCCTCGGTGCCCGCGCAGCAGCGGCTCGGTAAGCGCTGGTTCTCGGGTTCGGCCGACGCCATTCTGCAGAGTCTCAACCTCATCCGCGACGAGAAGCCCGACATCGTGGTCGTCGTCGGCGCCGACCACGTCTACCGCATGGACTTCCGCCAGATGATCGAGGCGCACATCGCCAACGGTGCCGGCGTCACGGTCGCGGGCATCCGTCAGCCCATCTCGCTCGCCGACCAGTTCGGGGTGATCGAAACAGACCCGACCAACCCCCAACGCATCGCCGCCTTTCACGAGAAGCCGAAGAACGCCGTGGGTCTCGCCGACTCGCCCCTCGAAGTGCTCGCTTCGATGGGCAACTACGTCTTCGACGCCGACGTGCTCGTCGACGCCGTCACCCGCGACGGTGACGATGCCGATAGTTCGCACGACATGGGCGGTGACATCGTGCCGGCCTTCGTGCGCGATGGCCGTGCCTTCGTCTACGACCTCAACAACAACGAGGTTCCGGGGTCGACCGAACGCGATCGCTTCTACTGGCGCGACGTGGGCACGATCGAGTCGTTCTTCGACGCCCACCAAGACCTCATTTCGGCCCTGCCCGTGTTCAACCTCTACA
Organism: Actinomycetota bacterium; assembly: GCA_013297625.1. Lineage (GTDB taxonomy): Bacteria > Actinomycetota > Actinomycetes > Actinomycetales > Microbacteriaceae > Microcella. The sequence goes on from JAAFHT010000012.1 coordinate 12,604, forward strand.
ACAGCGACTGGCCGATCTACTCGCAGCAGCTCAACTCGCCTCCCGCGAAGTTCGTGCGCGACGCCGCCGGCAACACCGGCAACGTTGTCGACTCGATCGTGTCGCTCGGCGCCGTCATCTCGGGCTCGCTTATCGAGCGCAGTGTGCTCGGGCCCTGGGTGACGATCGAGTCGGCAGAGGTGACCGACACCGTGGTGTTTGAGCGCGTGAAGATCGGCGCGGGTGCTGTCGTGCGCCGGGCTATCCTCGACAAAGAGGTAGTCGTGGCGCCGGGCGCCCAGGTGGGAGTCGACCACGACGCCGACCGCGCTCGCGGCCTCACGGTCACCGAGACGGGAATCGTGGTCGCCGGCAAGGGCGTCCGCATCGAGTAGAGCGGCTTCTGTCGCCCCGAGCCGCGCAGGAGCATCCACGATCATGGCGTCATTTCTCGTGGTGCTCGACGTCGACTCGACCCTGATCGAGCAAGAGGCCATCGAGCTTCTCGCCGATGAGGCGGGCGTGGGCGCTGAGGTCGCCGCGATTACCGCGCGTGCGATGGCCGGCGAGCTCGACTTTGCCGCATCACTCGCCGAGCGCGTGTCGTTGCTCGCGGGCCTCGACACCGCGGCGGTCGACAGGGTTGCCCCGCGGATCACGCTCACGCAGGGCGCACGTGAACTCGTCGCGGGTGCGCACGCGGCGGGCGGATGCGTCGCCGTGGTTTCCGGCGGATTCCACGAGCTGCTCGACCCGATCGCGCGAGAGCTCGGCCTCGAGGCGCACCGCGCCAACCGACTCACCGCTGCCGAGGGCCGCTTCACGGGTACGACAACTGGGCCCGTGATTAATGCCGCGGCGAAGGCCGAGGCGCTCCTCGAATGGGCAACACGGTTCGAGGTGCCGTTGCACCGCACGGTTGCCGTGGGCGATGGCGCTAATGATCTCGCGATGATGGCGACCGCAGGTCTCTCGATTGCCTTCGACGCGAAGCCCGTGGTGCGCGCCGCGGCGCACGTCAGCCTGCCCGAGCGCGACCTGTCGGCAGTGCTCGCGGTGTTGGGGTTGCGCTAAGCCTCAGTGGCCCATTCCGAGGCCGCCGTCGACCGGAATCACGGCGCCGCTGATGTAGGCCGCGTCATCGCTTGCAAGCCACGTCACGACGCGCGCAACCTCGAGCGGCGTCGCAAAGCGTCCGGCCGGAATGGCCTCTTGGTATGCCTTCTGTTGGTCTTCGGGCAAAGCAGCCGTCATGTCGGTCTCGATGAATCCCGGGGCGACGACGTTTGCCGTGATGCCCCGGCCGCCGAGCTCACGCGTCAGCGAGCGCGCCATGCCGACGAGTGCCGATTTCGAGGCGCTGTAGTTGACCTGACCGGCCGAGCCGTAGAGCCCCACGACGCTCGAGATCAAGATGATGCGGCCGAAACGGGCCTTGAGCATCCCCTTCGATGCCCGCTTGACGGTGCGGAAGGCGCCCGTGAGGTTAGTGTCGATGACGTCGGTGAAGTCGTCTTCTGACATGCGCAGCAGCAGGGTGTCGCGCGTGATGCCGGCATTCGCCACCACCACCTCGATCGGGCCGAGTTCGGCCTCAACGGTCGAGAACGCGGCGTCGAGCGACGCGGAATCGGTGACGTCGGCGATGACGGTCAGTGAGCCCTCGGGGCCTGAACCAGAACGGGCCGTGACGGCCACGCGGTGGCCCTGAGCCACGAACTCTTGGGCGATCGAAAAGCCGATGCCGCGATTGCCGCCGGTGACAAGAACAGTGCGCTGGGTGGTCATGGCTCCCCAGCATATGCGCAACGTCGCGGGCTACCATCGCCGTGTGTCGAAGCCCACCCCCAGCGCCATTACGAGCCTGCCGACGTCGCCCGACGACGAGCGCCGCGAGCGCATGGTGCGCTACGCGGTTGCCATGGGAATTCGCATGGTGTGCATCGGAGCATGCTTCGTGACCCCGGGTTGGTGGATGCTCATTCCCGCGTTCGGCGCCATCGCGCTTCCGTACTTCGCGGTCATCGCCGCGAACACCGTTCGCTCCTCGCCGCGCGCCGCAGTCGAGCGCCCTGGAGCCATCCTGCCCATCAACAACCGCCCGTCGTCGAGCGAGCCCGCGTGATCGATCTGCCGGGTTCTATTTCGAGCGTGCGGTGCTCGCGCGCGGGATGCCGCGCCGAGGCCACGTGGGCCGTCAATTGGCGCAACCCTCGCATCCACACACCCGATCGCGTCAAGGTGTGGCTCGCGTGCGATGAGCACCGCGACTTTCTCTACGACTACGTCGAGGCGCGCGGCTTTCCTGTGACCATCACGCCCGCTGGAGTGGTCGTCGACCGGGTTCCTGAACCGGGAGAATAGGTCGTCGTGAGCATTCTCTCGCTGGCCCTCACGCGCCGCTGGCTGGGGTGGCTCGCCTTCACGACTGTCTTCGCGATTGCCTGCGTCGCCCTCGCGCAGTGGCAGTGGGCGCGCCGCGTCGAGACCGTGGCCGAGATTCGCGTTGTCGCTCAGAACTGGGATGCGGCGCCCGTCGCTCTGCGCGAGGTTTTGCCGGGTGACGCCCCGCTCGACCCCGATGCGGAGTGGACCCCCGTTGCGCTCGAGGGCGAATACCTCCTCGATCAGCAGCTGCTCGTTCGCAACCGGCCTCTCACGGGCCGCCCCGGCTTTGAAGTGCTCACTCCCCTGCTCCTCGAGTCGGGCGAGATCTTCATCGTCAATCGCGGTTGGCTACCGACCGGTGAAGCTCAGGACTCGCCGGATGTCGTTCCGTCACCCCCTGCAGGCACGGTTGAGGTCATTGCCCGCCTCAAGCCCGGTGAGCCGACGATCGCGGGCCGTGGTGCCCCCGAGGGCCAAATCGCGACCATCAACCTTCCCGAACTCGTCGAACGCGTCGAGGGCGGCGTCGTGATCGCCGGAGCATACGGGTTGCTCGACTCCGAGTCTCCGGCGCCAGCTGAATGGCCCACCTCAGCGCTCCGCCCCGCGCCCGACGAAGGCCCGCACTTGAGCTACACGTTCCAGTGGTACTTGTTCGCCCTGCTCGGGTTCATTGGCTTCGGGTGGGCTTTGCGGCACGAGCACCGGGCGTTGCGCGCCGAAGAGACCGGCGTTCCGATTGAGCCCCGCAAGCCGCGCCGGCCCACCGACGCCGACATCGAAGACGAGATTCTCGACGCGGGATCACCACGAGGTAGCTAGGCGAGCGAGATGAGTTCGGCGTAGTCCGCCGTCCAGAGGTCTTCGACCCCGTCGGGCATGATGAGCACACGCTCGGGGTTGAGCGCGGCAACAGCCCCCTCGTCGTGACTCACGAGCACCACCGCACCCGAGTAGCTCGCGAGAGCCCCCAGAATCTCTTCCCGGCTCGCCGGGTCAAGGTTGTTCGTCGGCTCGTCGAGCAGCAGCAGGTTCGCCTTCGAGACCACGAGCGTCGCGAGCGAGAGCCGCGTCTTCTCGCCACCCGAGAGCACTCCTGCGGGCTTGAGCACGTCATCACCTACGAACAGGAATGATCCCAAGACGCTGCGCGCCTCACGCTCGGTGATCGACTCGCTCGCGCTCATCATGTTTTCGAGCACGCTGCGCTTGACGTCGAGGGTCTCGTGCTCTTGTGCGTAGTAGCCCACACGCAGGCCGTGACCGGGTTCGATGGCGCCCGTGTCGGGAGCATCCACGCCCGCAAGAATGCGCAGCAGCGTCGTCTTGCCGGCGCCGTTGAGCCCCAGGATGACCACCTTTGAACCGCGGTCGACAGCAAGATCGACCGCCGTGAAGATCTCCAGCGAGCCGTAGCTCTTCGAGAGATTGTGCGCCTGAAGCGGGGTCTTGCCCACGGGAGCCGGTTCGGGGAATCGAAGCTTCGCGACACGGTCGACAGCACGAACGTCGTCGAGGCCAGCCAGCATCTTCTCGGCCCGCGCGACCATCTGGTGTGAGGCCGCGGCCTTCGACGCCTTCGCGCCAAACTTCGCCGCCTGCAATTGCAGTGAGGTGGCCTTCTTCTCGACGTTCGCGCGCTCTTTCTTGCGGCGCTCTTCGTCGGCCTCGCGCTGGCGCAAGTAGTTCTTCCAGCCCATGTTGTAGACGTCGATGACCGTGCGATTGGCATCGAGATAAAAGACGCGGTTGACGGTCTCTTCGACGAGGTGCACATCGTGGCTGATGACGATGAAGCCGCCCTGATAAGCCTTCAAGAAGTCGCGCAGCCAGACGACCGAGTCAGCATCGAGGTGGTTGGTCGGCTCGTCGAGAATCATCGTCTCGGCATCGCTGAACAGGATGCGGGCGAGCTCGATGCGGCGGCGCTGACCGCCCGACAGCGTGCTGAGCGGCTGGCTGAGGATGCGATCCGGAAGACTCAGGTTGCTCGCAATCGCCGCCGCTTCTGCTTCTGCCGCGTAACCGCCGAGCGCGTGGAACCGGTCGGTGAGTCGCCCGTACTGGCCCATCGCCTTCTCCGCCACAGCGGGGTTACTGCTGCCCATGTCGATCGACGCGCGTTCCATGTCGATGACGATCTGGCCGAGCCCGCGGGCGTCAAGAATGCGTGTGCGCGCGAGCTGCTCGGGGTCGCCGGCGCGGGGGTCTTGCGGAAGATAGCCGATTTCGCCCGTGCGCGAGATCGTTCCGCCCGTGGGCTGGCCTTCACCCGCGAGGGCGCGCGTCATCGTCGTCTTGCCGGCACCGTTGCGGCCCACGAGCCCGACTTTGTCGCCCTTATCGACGCGAAACGACACGTTTTCCATGAGCAGGCGCGCCCCGACGCGAATCTCGAGGTCTTGCACAGCGAGCACAGCGAACGTCCGTTTCTTTAGTGGGTTTCGACCACCACGCCGACGGGGTGCCAGCCCGATAGTCTAACCCTGTCCCCCGCACCCGACTTCTCGTAAGGAAGCCCCCGTGTCGATAGCCGCCACTCCGCTCGTCCGCCCCACGCTCATTGACCGCGTCGTGACCCGCACCTGGGTGAGCGACATCGCCCTCGTCGTCGCCGGAACCGCGCTTGTCGCAGTTCTCGCACAGGTCGCGATTCCGCTGTGGCCAGTTCCGGTGACGGGCCAGACGCTCGCCGTGCTCTTGGTCGGCGCTGGTCTTGGCGCCGCACGCGGAGCCGCGTCGCTCACGCTCTATGCACTTCTGGGCGCCATTGGCTTGCCGATCTACAGCGAAGCGTCATCGGGCTGGTCGGTGCTGCTCGGCCCCACCGGTGGGTACATCATCGGGTTCATCGCTTCTGCCGCGATCGTGGGCTGGGCCGCCGAGCGCTCGTGGGACCGCGGCTGGTACAAGCCCATCATTACCTTCATCGGCGGCTCGCTCGTGGTCTTCGCTTTCGGATTGCCGTGGCTCGCTGTGTCGCTTGGCCAGCTCGGGCTCCCGAACGACCTTCAGTCTGTGCTGATCGCAGGCTTCTACCCGTTCATCATCGGCGGGCTCATCAAGGCTGCGATCGCTGCCGCCCTGCTTCCCGCGCTGTGGGCAGCTGCAGAGCGGTCTCAGCGCTCGGAGTAACGCCGTAACGACGAAGGGCCCCCGCCAGTTCTGGCAGGGGCCCTTCGTCGTGCCTCAGGCTTGCACACGTTCCGAGCCGCCTATCGGCGGAGCGCTGGGCTCTGAGAGCCCACTGGGCTCTCAAATGCTGAAACCGAGCGCTCTCATCATGTCGCGACCGTCGTCGGTGATGCGTTCGGGGCCCCACGGCGGCATCCACACCCAGTTGATGCGGAACTGCTCGACGATGCCGTCGAGCGAATTGGCAATCGATTCTTCGATCACGTCAGTGAGCGGGCAGCCCGCTGACGTGAGTGTCATCGAGATGATGAGCGCGTCGCTTTCTTCATCCCATGCGAGGTCGTAGACCAGTCCGAGGTCAACAATGTTGACGCCCAACTCGGGGTCAACAACGTCTTTCAAGCCCTCTTCGACCTTGTCAAAGAGCTGCGGTTCGAGTGCGGTGGGCATGCGGTTAACCTACGGTCGAGCCGGTCAGGTAGCGGTCGTAACCCTCGTTCTCGAGCCGCTCGGCGAGCTCGGGGCCGCCCTCTTCCGCGACCTTGCCATCCACGAAGACGTGAACGAAGTCGGGCTGGATGTAGCGAAGAATGCGCGTGTAGTGCGTGATGAGCAACACGCCGAGTCCGGTGTTCTCCTTCACGCGGTTGACGCCCTCCGACACGATCTTGAGTGCGTCAACGTCGAGGCCCGAGTCGGTCTCATCGAGAACAGCGATCTTCGGCTTGAGCAGCTCGAGCTGCACGATCTCGTGACGCTTCTTCTCGCCACCCGAGAAGCCCTCGTTGACGTTGCGCTCGGCGAAGCTCGAATCCATGCGCAGGGCTTCCATCGAACCGCGCAGGTCTTTGATCCACGACCGCAGCGCGGGCGCCTCGCCGTCGAGCGAGGTCTTGGCGGTGCGCAAGAAGTTCGAGACCGTCACACCCGGAATCTCAACCGGGTACTGCATGGCCAAGAAGAGCCCGGCGCGGGCACGCTCGTCAATACTCATGGCCAGCACGTCGACACCGTCGAGCGTGATCGAGCCACTGTCGACCGTGTAGCGCGGATGCCCGGCAATCGTGTACGCGAGCGTCGACTTACCCGAGCCGTTGGGGCCCATGATGGCGTGCGTCTCGCCCGAGCTGATGGTGAGGTTGACGCCGCGAAGAATCTCTTTGCTGCCCTGGTCGGTCTCGATACTGACGTGCAGATCGCGAATCTCAAGAGTGGTCATGTGTCGAATAGTCCTTACGAAGTAGATGCCGAGCCGGCGATGTTCTGCGAGACGTCGACAAGTACGTCGTCACCATCGATCGTCGCGGCGTAGACGGGAACCGGCTCATAGGCCGGGAAGTTGCGGGGCTTGCCCGTGTCGAGAGCAAACTTCGAGCCGTGCGCCCAACACTCGATGGCGTCATCCTCGACGAAGCCCTCGCTGAGTGAAATCTCACCGTGAGTGCAGGTGTCGCCCAGTGCGTGAACGGCCCCGGCCGAATCCATGACCACCGCAACGGGCACGCCATCGACAACAACCTTTTTGGCGGATGCCGGGCTCAGTTCAGTCAGCGAACAGACGCGGGTCGCGGTCATCTCACACCACCGCCACAGCGTCGAGCTCGGCTTCAACCGCGGCGACGAGGCGCGCTTCGAGGTCGGGCGCACCGATCTTCTGAACGACATCGAGCAAGAAGCCCAGCACGACAAGCCGACGGGCCTCTGCCTCGTCGATGCCGCGTGACCGCAAGTAGAAGAGCTGCTCGTCATCGAAACGACCCGTGGCGCTCGCGTGACCCGCACCGGCGATGTCGCCCGTTTCGATCTCGAGGTTGGGGATCGAGTCGGCGCGAGTGCCGTCGCTCAACACGAGGTTGCGGTTCTGCTCGTAGGAGTCTGTTCCGGTCGCGTCGCGCCCAATGAGCACGTCGCCCACCCAGACAGTGCGCGCTCCCTTGCCGTTCAGTGCGCCCTTGTAGTTGACGCGGCTGATGGTGTGCGGCGCGATGTGGTGCACGTAGACGCGTTGCTCAAGGTGCTGGCCAGCATCCGCGAAATAGAGTCCGAGGAGTTGTCCGTCGGCGCCGGCTCCCGCGAGGTGAACCGAGGGGTTCACGCGAACGATCGCGCCGCCCAGCGAGACCACGACGTGCTTGAGTCGTGCGTCTTTATCGACCCGCGCGAAGTGGCTCGAGAGGTGAACCGACTCGTCGTCCCACTCTTGCAGGGTCACGACGGTGAGGTCACTGCCCGCCTCGGCGACGATCTCGACGTTCTCGCTCAGTCGCGCGCTGCCGCGGTGATCAATGACCACGAGGCCGCGGGCGTTCGCGGCGGCGGTGATCACGGTGTGGGCGGCTCGCGGCGCACGGTCGGTACCCGTGCGCTCGATCGTCACAGCGACGGCCTCTTCGCTCGTGAGCGTCACGGCAAGAGCCTTCTCGGCGCTCGACCAGGCGTTAGCGGCGGCGCGCTCTTCGGCGAGACCTGCTGAACCGACGCGCGAGTCATCGAGAGCGATCCACTCGGTGGTGACGCCAGCAGCGCCCGAGACCTCAGCGGGAAAAGCAGAGCCGTCGAGTTCGCCATCGATGAGATCGCGAATCTTGTCGACGGGCGTGAGCTTCCACTCGAGCTCCCGACCGGTAACGGCCGGGAAGTCATCGTGCGACGCCGAGGCGAAACGTTCATTGCGCGTCTGCACGGGCACGGGAGAACCCGGGCCATGAGCGTGCTGCTGCGTCTCGATCGTCGGTGCATGCGTTGTAGGGATACTGCGTGCGGGGGCGGAACTCATCTAGCCGACGCTGCCTTCCATGCTCATCTCGATGAGCTTGTTCAGCTCAAGTGCGTACTCCATCGGCAGTTCGCGTGCGATGGGCTCGATGAACCCGCGCACGATCATGGCCATGGCTTCGTCTTCGGGGAGCCCGCGCGACTGCAAGTAGAACAACTGCTCTTCGCTCACGCGCGAGACCGTCGCCTCGTGGCCGAGCTGAACGTCGTCAACGCGAATGTCGATCGCCGGGTAGGTGTCAGAGCGCGAGATCGTGTCAACGAGCAACGCGTCGCAGCGCACGGTGTTGGCCGAGTGGTGCGCGTTCGCGTCTACTCGAACTTCACCGCGGTAGCCAGCGCGGCCACCGCCGCGCGCGATCGACTTCGAGACGATCGACGACGTCGTGTAGGGCGCCATGTGGATCATCTTGGCGCCAGCATCCTGGTGCTGACCGGGGCCCGCAAACGCGACCGAGAGGGTCTCACCCTTGGCGTGCTCGCCCATGAGGAAGATCGAGGGGTATTTCATCGTCACCTTCGAGCCGATGTTGCCGTCGATCCACTCCATCGTTGCGCCCTCGTGCGCGACCGCACGCTTCGTGACGAGGTTGTAGACGTTGCTCGACCAGTTCTGAATCGTCGTGTAGCGAACGCGGGCGTTCTTCTTCACGATGATCTCGACGACGGCAGAGTGCAGCGAGTCGCTCTTGTAGATCGGCGCCGTGCAGCCCTCGATGTAGTGAACGTACGAGCCCTCGTCGGCGATGATGAGCGTGCGCTCGAACTGGCCCATGTTTTCGGTGTTGATGCGGAAGTAGGCCTGCAGCGGAATCTCGACGTGCACGCCCGGAGGCACGTACACGAACGAGCCGCCCGACCATACCGCCGTGTTGAGCGCAGCGAACTTGTTGTCGCCAGCCGGAATGACCGTGCCGAAGTACTCGGTGAAGAATTCGGGATGCTCACGCAGCGCCGTGTCGGTGTCCATGAAGATGACGCCCTGGGCCTCAAGGTCTTCGCGGATCTGGTGGTACACGACCTCCGACTCGTACTGCGCCGCGACGCCGGCCACGAGACGCTGACGCTCAGCCTCGGGGATTCCGAGCTTCTCGTAGGTGTTCTTGATCTCTTCCGGCAGCTCTTCCCAGGTCGTGGCCTGCTTCTCGGTCGAGCGAACGAAGTACTTGATGTTGTCGAAGTCGATGCCTGAGAGATCGGCACCCCAGAGCGGCATGGGCTTCTGGCCGAAGAGCTTGAGGCCCTTGAGACGCAGGTCGAGCATCCACTGCGGTTCGTCTTTCAGGGCAGAGATGTTGCGCACGACGCTGTCGTCGATGCCGCGTCGAGCGGTCGAGCCCGCAGCGTCAGAGTCGCTCCAGCCAAACTCGTATTGCCCGAGACCCTCGAGCTCGGGGCGGTCGATGAGCACGTCAGACATGCGGTTCCTCTTCTCTCTTCCGATCCCAACCACAGTTGGTTCGGTGACATTCCGTGGACATCGCGCGGGTGCGGCCTCTTCGGCAGACGCTCAACGAGCGTGCATACACTGAGGCCAGACGAGATGTCGTGCGCGGGGCCGCCGAGCAACCCCATAAAGCGTGGCCCGCGATCGACACTGATGATGAGCTTGGTCGATTCTATCGTGCGAAGCCTGAAAGAGGAGGAAGCAGACCGTGAATCGGCTGTGGCAGTGGCTGCCCATCTCAACCGCTGATCGACGCGTTCGCGTGCTCGCGTGGGCATCACTCGTGAGTCAGACGCTCATTGTGGGCACGGGCGGTGCTGTTCGCCTCACCGGCTCGGGCCTCGGGTGCCCGACGTGGCCAAAGTGCACGGAAGACTCACTCGTTGCTACGCCCGAAATGGGCATCCACGGCATCGTCGAGTTTGGCAACCGCCTGTTGACCTTCGTGCTCGTGATCATCGCGCTTCTCGCGTTCATTTCGATCCTTCGCCTTCGTCGCGAGCGTCCGGAGCTTTTCCGTCTCACGGTAGCCCTCGGTGTTGGCATCATCGTCCAGGCACTTATCGGCGGCATCACCGTGCTGACGGGCCTCAACTCGTGGATTGTCGGGCTGCACTACATCGTGTCTGCGGTTCTCGTCGCGCTCGCTACCGTGTACGTCTACCGCGTCTATCACGGGCGCGCCTTGAGTGAGCTCGCGGTGCCGATCGGAGTGCGCATCCTCGCGATCGCCACGGCGGTCGGTGTCTGGGTGACCGTGCTGATCGGAATCGTCGTGACGGGATCTGGGCCCCACGCTGGCGACGCGAGCACGCCGCGCAATGGTCTCGACAGCGAGTTGCTGCAGCACTTCCACTCGTGGCCCGCATACGTGACGTTCGGCCTAACCCTACTTCTCATCGCCGTAGCCTGGCGCTCCGGACGGGCGCCGCTGCTCCGATGGTCGTTGGCGCTGCTCGCCGTCGAAGGCGTGCAGATCGCCGTCGGTCTTGCTCAGGCCCGCCTCGGTCTGCCGGTCATCCTCGTGGGTGTGCACATGGTGCTCGCCTGCGTGCTCATCGCCGTCATGACGGCGGTTGTGCTGACGACACGAAAGAGCGTCGGCGAGACAGCTCGCGCTGCGGACGCGGAGCGCGAGACCGTCGCCAGCTAGAACGGCAACAGCGGGTCGATTCCCACCGCGACGAAGAGCAACGTCAAATAGGTAATGCTCGCGTGGAACACGCGCATGGGCTTCGCTTCGAGACCGCGAACGGCACGGCCGTAGAGGCGGTGGCTCTCGACGATGAACCATCCGCCCGAAATGAGGGCAACGGCCGTGTAGAGCGCCCCCATGGGAGCAATGGGGATGAGCAAGAGTGACGCGGCGACGGTCGCCCACGCGTAGAGCACAACCTGCACGCCGACCGTCGCGCGGTCACGCAGCACCGCCAGCATGGGCACGTGAGCAACGGCGTAGTCATCGCGGTACTTCATCGACAGCGGCCAGTAGTGCGGCGGTGTCCACAGAAACACGACGAGAAACAGAATGAACGGCGGCCACGCGAGCGAGCCGGTCACCGCGGACCAGCCAATGAGCACCGGAAAACAGCCGGCGATTCCGCCCCAAATGATGTTCTGCTCCGTGCGTCGCTTCAACACGAGGGTGTAAATCACGACGTAGAAGAGAATCGCGGCGAGTGAGAGTGATGCGGCCAACCAGTTTGTGGTGAGACCGAGCCACACGATCGAGACGATGCCGATCGTGTAGGCAAAGATGAGGGCCGCCCGGTCAGAGATCTCGCCCGTCACGAGCGGGCGATTCTGCGTACGGTTCATGACTCGATCGATGTCGCGATCGATGTACATGTTGAAGGCGCCGGCCGAGCCCGCAGACAGCGCGCCACCGATCAAGGTGGCTAGCACGAGCCAGATGCTCGGCAAGCCGTTGGCCGCAAGAATCATGACGGGTGCTGTCGTCACGAGCAGCAGCTCAATGACGCGCGGTTTCGTCAGAGCGACGTAGGCAGAGATGGTGCGGCGGATGCTCCGCGGTCGCGTCATGACGGCGTGATCGAGGGCGGTATCCATGGCTCCTTCATTCCTGGCACAGAATTGCGAGCAGTCTACGGGAGCCACCTTGAGAGCTGACCCGGTGCGAACCGCAGGCGGCATACGACCCTCTCTATACTGGCCAGGGTCGTCGTTGCCCTGCACGCTTCCGATCGTGCAGGTGCGCAAACGGCCCGCATCCGTCTGAAGAAAGGGCAGTACCGACGCCATGACCGATCTGACCTGGGACGACCTCGACCGCCACGCCGTCGACACCGCACGGCTTCTCGCCGCCGACGCCGTTGAGAAGGTCGGCAACGGCCACCCCGGCACGGCCATGTCACTGGCGCCCGTTGCCTACCTACTTCACCAGAAGGTCATGCAGCACGACCCCTCTGACCCGCACTGGCTCGGCCGCGACCGCTTCATTCTGTCGGCAGGCCACAGTTCGCTGACGCAGTACGTGCAGTTGTACCTCGGCGGCTACGGCCTCGAGCTCGATGACCTCAAGGCTCTGCGCACGTGGGGGTCGAAGACTCCTGGCCACCCCGAGTACGGCCACACCGATGGTGTCGAGATCACCACGGGCCCGCTCGGCCAGGGCCTCGCTTCGGCGGTGGGCTTTGCTTACGCCGCTCGTTTCGAGCGCGGGTTGCTCGACCCTGAAACGCCCGCGGGCGAGAGCGTTTTCGATCACCACATCTACGTCATTGCGGGCGATGGCGACCTGCAAGAGGGCGTTACGAGCGAGGCCGGCTCGCTCGCTGGCCACCAGCAGCTCGGAAACCTCATCGCGATCTACGACTCGAACCAGATTTCGATCGAAGACGACACCAACATTGCGTTCACCGAAGATGTCGCTGCGCGCTACGAGGCGTACGGCTGGCAGGTTCAGACGGTCGACTGGAAGAAGACCGGCGAGTACGTCGAAGACCTCCACTCGCTCCACGCCGCTCTTGAGGCCGCGAAGGCAGAGACGGCCAAGCCCAGCCTGATCATCCTCAAGACGATCATTGGTTGGCCCGCGCCCACGAAGCAGAACACGGGCAAGATTCATGGCTCGGCCCTCGGCGCCGACGAGCTCGCAGCCACCAAGACCGTCATGGGCTTCGACCCCGCCGAGCACTTCGCCGTGAGCGACGACGTGATTGCCCACACGCGCGGCGCGGTCGATCGCGGTCGCGAGCGTCACGCTGCGTGGAACACGCGCTTCGACGCGTGGGCCGCGGCGAACCCCGAGAACGCCGCGCTGCTCGCGCGCATGCAAGCCGGGGAAATGCCCGCAGAGCTCGACGCAGCCCTTCCTGTCTTCGAGGGCGGCACGAGCGTCTCGACGCGCGCCGCCTCGGGCAAGGTCATCAACGCGATCGCGGGCGTACTACCCGAGTTCTGGGGCGGCTCGGCCGACCTCGCCGAGTCGAACCTCACGACGATCGCGGGTGGCGGCTCGTTCGCACCGACCGAGCACTCGACGCACGAGTGGAAGGCGAACCCCTACGGTCGCGTTCTGCACTTTGGCATTCGCGAGCACGCCATGGGAGCGATCCTCAACGGCATCGCCCTCCACGGCCGCACGCGAGTCTTCGGTGGCACGTTCTTGATCTTCAGCGACTACATGCGCCCGGCCGTGCGACTCGCGGCCCTAATGAACGTCGCTGTCACGTACGTCTGGACGCACGACTCGGTCGCGCTCGGCGAAGACGGCCCGACCCACCAGCCCATTGAGCAGCTCGCTTCGCTGCGCGCGATTCCCGGGCTGGCGATCGTGCGCCCGGCCGACGCCAACGAGACCGCCCACGCGTGGAAGGCCGTGCTCGAGCGCCGCTCCCCCGCCGGCATCGCGCTGACCCGTCAGAACATCCCCGTGTTCACGCGCGGCACGGGTGTTGCCTCGGGCGATGAACTCGCCGCTGCACACCACGTCTCGAAGGGCGCCTACGTGCTCGCTGAGGCCGCCAACGGTTCACCCGACGTGATTCTCATCGCGACGGGCTCCGAGGTTGCGGTGGCAATGGATGCTCGCGTGCAGCTCGCTGAGCAGGGCATCCACGCCCGCGTCGTTTCGGCCCCCTGCCTCGAGTGGTTCGACGAGCAAAGCGCGGAGTACCGCGAGTCGGTGCTCCCGGCGAGCATCACCGCACGCGTCTCGGTCGAAGCGGGCCTCGCCCTCAGCTGGCACAAGTACGTCGGCGACCGCGGGCGCACGGTGTCGATCGAGCACTTCGGGGCCTCGGCCGACTACCAGACGTTGTTCCGCGAGTTCGGTATCACGCCCGAGGCTGTTGCAGCAGCGGCGCGTGAGAGCATCGCCGCCCACTAGCTCGGTCGCCTGCGACCGCCCTGTTGATCACCACCTCTCACGATTGAAGGCACCATGACTTCCACCCCGACCGCACAGCTCAGCGACCTCGGCGTCAGCATCTGGCTCGACGACCTCTCGCGTGACCGCATCACCTCCGGCGGTCTCGCCGCGCTCATTACGGACCGCAACGTCGTGGGCGTCACGACCAACCCGACGATTTTCGCGGCAGCCCTCGCGACGGGTACCACCTACGACGCTCAGATTCGCGAGCTCGCCGCAGCGGGTACGGATGTGACGCAGGCGGTGTTCGAGATCACGACCGATGACGTCGCCGCAGCGAGCGATATCTTCGCGACGGTCTCGGCGTCGACGAACGGCCGTGACGGTCGCGTCTCGATTGAGGTCGAGCCGGGACTCGCTCACGACGCCGCGGGAACGATCGCACAGGCGCAGCAGCTCTGGAAGAAGGTCGGGCGACCGAACGCCATGATCAAGATTCCGGCAACGGTCGAGGGCCTCGAAGCGATCACCGAAACGATCGCCGCCGGCATCAGCGTCAACGTCACGCTCATCTTCAGCCTCGAGCGTCACCGCGCCGTGATCGACGCCTACCTCGCCGGTCTCGAGAAGGCGCACGCTGCCGGCATCGATCTGTCGACCATCCACTCGGTTGCCTCGTTCTTCGTGTCGCGCGTCGACACCGAGATCGACAAGCGACTCGTCGAGATTGGCACGCCCGAGGCCCTCGCCCTCAAGAGCAAGGCCGGCATCGCGAACGCGCGCCTCGCCTACGAGGTGTTTGAGCAGGCCTTCGCCACCGACCGCGCCGCAGCGCTGTTGGCCGCCGGTGCCAACGTGCAGCGTCCGCTCTGGGCGTCGACCGGTGTGAAAGACCCGAGCCTGCCCGACACCCTTTATGTGACCGAGCTGGCCGTGGCCCACACCGTCAACACGATGCCCGAAAAGACCCTGCAGGCCACCTTCGACCACGGCGTCATGACGGGTGATCTCGTGTCGGGCAGCTACGACGGCGCACGAGCGGTGCTGGCCTCTCTCGACGAACTCGGAATCTCGTATGACGAGGTGACGGCGCTGCTCGAGAAGGAAGGCGTCGAGAAGTTCATCGTGAGCTGGAACGAACTGCTCGACACCGTGAGTGCCGCGCTCGAGGCTGCGCGATGACCGTTACGGTCGCTGCCCGCGGCGACGCCCAGCTCGCCATCGAGCGGCACGTTCCAGCGCTCGTCGAGCAGCTCGTGGCGAGCCGCATCACGGCGGGTGACAGCACGCTGTGGGGCGCCGCCGCGGAGGCTGAGGCGAGCATCCGTCTCGGCTGGACGCAGGCCGTCGCTGTCTCACGTCCTCTCGTCGCCGAGATCGTCGCGCTGCGCGAGCAACTTCTCGAGCGCGGCATCTCGCGCATTGTGCTGTGTGGCATGGGCGGCTCGTCGCTCGCGCCCGAGGTCATCACGCAAACCTCGGGCGTTCCCCTGGTCGTTCTCGACTCGACCGACCCCTCGCAGGTTTCAGCCGCTCTCGGTGAACACCTCGGTCACACGGCCGTCGTGGTTTCGTCGAAGTCGGGTTCGACGGTCGAGACCGACAGCCAGAAGCGCAGCTTCGAGGCGGCATTCCGTGCCGCGGGAATCGACCCGGCCGAGCGCATCATCATCGTCACCGACCCGGGCTCGCCCCTTGAGCAGGCCTCGACGGCTGACGGGTACCGCATCTTCACCGCCGACCCCACGGTGGGCGGCCGCTACTCGGCTCTGACCGCGTTTGGGCTCGTTCCTTCTGGCCTTGCAGGAGTCGACCTGGATGCCCTCCTCGACGAAGCCGAGGCAGCAAGCCTGCCCCTCGCAGTCGACAGCGCTTCGAACCCGGGCCTGCAGCTGGGTGCCGCGATCGCCGGCACCTCGCCTCTGCGCGACAAGCTCGTGATCGTCGCTGATGGCACTCACATCGTGGGCCTGGGCGACTGGATTGAACAACTCATCGCCGAATCAACCGGCAAAGACGGCGTGGGCATCTTGCCGGTCGTTGTGGGCGTCGACGCTCCTGAGCTCACGAGCGGCGCGCCCGACATTCAGGTCGTTCGACTCGTCGCTGATGCCCGCGCCACGCGCGAGGTCGCTGACGGCGAGATCGAGTTGTCGGGAACTCTCGGTGCTCAGCTGCTCACGTGGCAGTACGCCACGGCGGTCGCCGGGGTGCTGCTCGGCATTAATCCTTTCGATCAGCCCGATGTCGAGTCGGCCAAGGTCGCTGCGCGCGGACTCCTCGACGCACGCCCCGAGCCGGTTGCCGCGGCGTTCGTTGACGGTGGCGTCGAGGTCGTCGGGCCATCTGAGGTGCTCGGCTCAGCATCCACGGTCGCCGACGCCGTACGCGCTCTCGAGGCGACCCTGTCGCCCACGGGCTACCTGTCGGTGCAGGCCTACCTCAACCGCCTCGCGCACCCTGAGCTTGAGGTGTTGCGGCATCTCATTGCTGCGCGCACGCAGCGCCCGGTCACCTTTGGGTGGGGCCCGCGCTTCTTGCATTCCACCGGTCAGTACCACAAGGGTGGTCCGGCGATTGGCGCCTTCCTGCAGATCACGGGCTCGCTCGGTGACGACCTGCTGATTCCCGATCGCCCATTCAGCTACGCCCAGCTCATCGCCGCTCAAGCGGCTGGTGACGCTGTTGTGCTGGCTGAACACGGCGCGCCGGTGGTGACCCTGCGGGTGAACGACTCCGACGGCATCGCGGCCATCATCGCGGCGCTCTCCTGACCCGCTCCGCCACCACGAGGAGAACCATGGCTCCGGCCGCCATCGATCGCGACAACAATCCCCTGCGCTCCCCCGACGATCGTCGGCTCAACCGCATCGCGGGGCCCAGTGGGCTCATCATCTTCGGCGTGACGGGCGACCTCTCGCGCAAGAAGCTCATGCCCGCGGTCTACGACCTCGCCAACCGGGGTCTGCTTCCACCCGGCTTTGCCCTCATTGGCTTCGCTCGGCGCGACTGGGCGACGCAAGACTTCGAGCAGGTCGTGCACGATGCCGTGAAACAGTATGCGCGCACGCCGTTCAACGAAGATGTCTGGCGACAACTCGCTGCGGGCATCCGTTTCGTCTCAGGAGACTTTGACGACGATGGAGCATTCGATCGACTGACGTCGACCCTCGCCGAGCTTGATCGCGAGCGGGGAACGATGGGAAACCACGCGTTCTATCTCTCGATTCCGCCGAAGTCGTTCCCCCTCGTGACCGAGCAACTGCGGCGTAGCGGGCTCGCCGAGGCCAAGCCCGGCGAGTGGCGTCGCGTGGTCATCGAGAAGCCATTCGGCAGTGACCTCGAGACGGCACGCGAGCTCAACGATGTGGTCGAGTCGGTGTTCCCGCCTGACTCAGTGTTTCGCATCGATCACTATCTGGGCAAAGAGACCGTTCAGAACATCCTCGCGCTGCGTTTCGCCAACATGTTGTACGAGCCGATCTGGAATGCAAACTACGTCGACCACATCCAGATCACGATGGCCGAAGATATCGGGGTCGGCGGTCGTGCGGGGTACTACGACGGCATCGGCGCTGCCCGCGACGTCATTCAGAACCACTTGTTGCAGTTGCTCGCCCTCACCGCGATGGAAGAACCCGTATCGTTCGACGCGGCCGACCTACGGGCCGAGAAAGAGAAAGTGCTGTCGGCTGTTCGCCTGCCGAAAGACCTGGCGACCGGCACGGCGCGTGGGCAATATGCGAGTGGCTGGCAGGGCGGTGAGTGGGTCACCGGCTTCCTCGAAGAGGAGGGCATGAACCCACAGTCGGTGACCGAGACCTACGCAGCGATGCGGCTCGACATCAACACTCGTCGGTGGGCCGGAGTGCCGTTCTACTTGCGTGCCGGAAAGCGGCTCGGCCGGCGCGTCACTGAAATCGCCGTCGTGTTCAAGCGGGCACCGCAGTACTTGTTCGCCGAAGCCCAGACCTCGGCCCTCGGGCAGAACGCTCTCGTGATTCGCGTGCAACCCGATGAAGGAGTCACGATTCGGTTCGGCTCGAAAGTGCCCGGCGCGGGAATGCAGGTTCGCGACGTCACAATGGACTTCGGCTACGGTCACGCCTTCACCGAAGCAAGCCCCGAGGCCTACGAACGCCTTATTCTCGACGTTCTTCTCGGCGACCCGCCTCTCTTTCCGCGGCACGAAGAGGTCGAACTCAGCTGGAAGATTCTTGACCCGATTGAGCAGTTCTGGGCGACGCAAGGCCGCCCTGAACAATACGCGCCGGGAACGTGGGGCCCTCAGTCGGCCGACGACCTGCTCGCCCGCGACGGACGCGTCTGGAGGCGCCCATGATCATCGATCTGCCCGACACGACCGCGAGCAAGGTCTCGAAGACCCTCGTTCGCATTCGCGACGAAGCTGGCGCTGTCGCACTGGGCCGTGTGTTGACCCTCATCATTTCGAGCGAGATTGGTGACGAAGAAGACGTCATCGCGGCCGCCAACGAGGCGTCACGCGAGCACCCAATGCGCATCATCGTCGTCTCGACCGACCCCGCCGCACCAGCAGCTCGCCTCGACGCTGAAATCCGCGTCGGCGGCGACGCGGGTGCTAGCGAGGTCATCGTGCTTCGCGCTCATGGCGAGACCGCGACTGACCTGCGGGGGCTCGTCACGGGCCTCCTGCTGCCCGACGCTCCCGTCGTGTCATGGTGGCCCGGTGAATGCCCTGACGCGGTGTGCGAGACGCCCCTCGGCGCACTGGCCCAGCGCCGCATCACCGACTCCGCAGCGTCGACTGACCCGCAAGCGGCGCTCGCGCGCATCGCTGCGGGCTACCAGCCTGGCGATACCGACTTCGCGTGGACGAGATTGACCCTGTGGCGCGCACAGCTTGCCGCAGCGCTCGATCAGCCCCCGTACGAGTCGATCACGAGCGTGCGCGTCTCCGGGGCTCCCAACAGCCCCTCGACGGCGTTGCTGGCGGCCTGGCTCGGGCTACGGCTTCAGGTCGACGTTGAGGTCGACGTTGCCGGCGAGAACCCTTCGACGGGCATCCACCGCGTGGTGCTCAACCGCGCGAGCGGCGAGATCAGCCTCGAGCGCACACAGCCGACCGTCGCGACGCTGCACCAGCCCGGCCAGCCCACGCACGAACTCTCGCTGCCGCGCCGCGGCCTGCGCGAGTGCTTGGCGGAAGAACTGCGTAGGCTCGACCCTGACGACGAGTTCGGTGCCGTGCTCGAGAGTGGTTTCGGCGGCTCCACCGCTGCGTGAGCTCGGCGCCCCCGCTCTCAAGAAAGGCTCCACCCCGTGACCACCGATCGCCGCGTTCTCGTGCACTCCAACCGCGCAGCCCTTGCGGGCTCGGTTGCCGCGAGATTTCTCACCAAGATGATCGACCTGCTCGATGACCAGGCCGATGCCCACGTCGTGCTGACGGGCGGCAGCGTGGGTATCGAGGTTCTCGCGGCGATTGCCGCGCATCCTGGTCGCGATCAGATCGACTGGAGCCGCGTACACCTGTGGTGGGGCGACGAGCGGTGGGTTCCGAAGGGCCACGCTGATCGCAACGAGCAGCAGGCGCGAGAGGCGCTCATAGATCTCATCGACATTCCTGCCTCGAACGTGCACGGTTTTCCGGCGTCTGATGAAGGGCTCGATCTCGAGGCCGCCGCTGTTCGCTACAACGATGAGTTGCTCGCGGCGGGCGATGGCGCCTACCCCGTATTCGCGATCACCTTTCTCGGCGTGGGCCCCGACGGGCACATCGCCTCCCTCTTTCCTGAGCGTGAGGGCCCTCGGGTCGGTCACGCCGGCGTGATCGCGGTGCACGACTCGCCCAAGCCGCCGCCCCAGCGCCTTTCCCTCACACTGCCGCTCATCAATACCTCAGTGCGCATTTGGCTCGTGTTAGCAGGCGCCGACAAGGCAGCTGCTCTCGGGCTTGCCCTTGCGGGAGCGTCGGTGGCCGACGTCCCCGTTGGAGGCGTACTCGGAACCAAGCGCACGGTCTTCTTCATCGACCACGATGCGTCGTCAGAAGTGCCCGAAGCACTCATCGCCCCGACCAGTTACTGGACCGGGGCGATGGATCAAGCCAATTGGATGGCGGCCGAGTAGTAGCTAGGCCGTGCCGCGGCGCTGACGCAGCTTGACGAGCGCTTCGTCGAGAATCTGCGCGGCCTCTTCGTCGGTACGCCGCTCTTTCACGTACGCCAAGTGCGTCTTGTAGGGCTCGTTCTTGGCAACCTGAGGAGGGTTGTTCTTGTCGCGGCCCGCGGGAAGCCCCGTTGACGGCGAATCGATCATGTCGGGAATCTCGTCGTCGGGAAGGTTGGCGGCAAAGTGCCGAACCGTCTCGTTACCAAGGGCGTCCCAGTAGGAGATCGAGATGCGCTCGGCGTGAATGCCGCGATCTTGTTCGCCCATTGGGCCCGAACCGACGCGCGATCCGCGGATGGCGCTGCCACCTGACACCATGATGTGCTCCTTAGGCCGCGTCGAAGCGCGTGATGAGACCGAGCACAACGATCGAGCTCACCCACACGAGCGCAAGAATGATGGTGATGCGGTTGAGGTTACGCTCGGCGACACCGGAAGCACCGAGGTTTGACGTCACGCCACCCCCGAACATGTCTGAGAGCCCGCCGCCGCGACCGCGGTGCAGCAGGATCATGAGGGTGAGCAGAAGGCTCGTGATCCCCAGGATGACCTGGAGCACGACCTGAAGAATTTCCACGAATTGAACCTCTCGCACGATTCGAACAGTCTCCAACCCTACCGGACGGCGGGCGGAGCAAGGATCAGGCGGTTCCGACGTGCTTGGGGAAACGCGCGATGCTCGAAAACTCATCGACGTCGAGGCTCGCGCCTCCCACGAGGGCGCCGTCAACATCCTTGTGCTTCATGAAGCCGGCAATGTTGGCCGCCTTGACGGAACCGCCGTACAGGATGCGCGTGCGCTCTGCTGCGTCGTCGCCCAGCGCTTTCGCAATCGCAACACGCAACGCTGAGCAGACCTGCTGAGCCTGCTCAGGCGTTGCCGCCTGGCCGGAGCCGATCGCCCACACAGGCTCGTACGCGATCACGATGTCAGCGTCGGCGGCGAGGCCATCGAGCACAACCTGCAATTGAGCCACCGGCACCGCAGACGGCCCATGCTTCTCAAGATCGTCGGCGGTCTCGCCCACGCAGACCACCGGAACGAGACCGTGCCGCAGGGCTGCAACCGTCTTGGCCGCCACCACCTCATCGGTCTCGGCGTGGTACTGCCGGCGCTCGCTGTGCCCGATGATCACGTACCGGCAATCAAGGGCTGCGAGAAACGCTCCCGAGATCTCGCCGGTGTAGGCGCCACTTTCGTGCACCGAGAGGTCTTGTCCGCCGTAGCGAAGCTCGAGCTTGTCGGCGCTCACGAGGGTCTGCACACTGCGCAGGTCGGTGTACGGCGGAAAAACCGCAACCTCGACCTGACCGTAGTCGTGCTTGGCGTCGCGCAGACTCCAGGCGAGCTTCTGCACGAACGCGATCGACTGCAAGTGGTCGATGTTCATCTTCCAGTTACCCGCAATGAGCGGGGTGCGTGTTACTGCCATCCGAGCACCTCCAGGCCGGGGAGCTTCTTGCCTTCAAGAAACTCCAGGCTGGCCCCGCCTCCCGTAGAGACGTGGCCAAAGTCGTCATCGCTGAATCCGAGAGCTCGTACCGCAGCGGCAGAGTCTCCCCCGCCCACAACGCCCAAGCCTGAGACGCGCGTGAGCGCCTCGGCGACGGCGCGCGTTCCCGCGGCAAAGGCGGGGAACTCGAACACGCCCATCGGACCGTTCCAGAACACGGTGGTCGATGACGCCACGAGTTCCGCAAACGCGGTCGCCGTATCGGGCCCGATGTCGAGTCCGATTCCGGATGCTCCGGCTGGCCCATCTTCGATCGCCGAGGCTGCCTGCACGGTGTGCGGAGCATCTGCTGAGAAGCGCTCGGCAACGACGACGTCGGTCGGCAACACGATCTGCACGCCACGCTTCTCAGCCTCAGCAAGGTATCCGCGCACGGTGTCGAGCTGGTCGACCTCAAGCAGGCTTGCGCCCACCTTGTGCCCTTGAGCGGCGAGGAAGGTGAACAACATGCCACCACCGATCAGCAACCGGTCGACACGCGGCAACAGGTGGGCGATCACGCCCAGCTTGTCGCTCACCTTCGAACCGCCGAGTACGACCGTGTACGGCCGTTCTGGGCGCTCGGTGAGGCGGTCGAGCACGTCGGTCTCGGCTGAGATCAACGAGCCCGCGGCGCTGGGCAATGTCTGGGCGAGCTCGTAGACGCTCGCTTGCTTGCGGTGCACGACGCCGAAACCGTCAGAGACCATGGCGTCTCCGAGCAGAGCGAGCGAGTCGGCGAACACCTGACGCTCAGCGGCATCCTTCGACGTCTCACCCGGGTTGAAACGCAGGTTCTCGAGAACCGCGATCTCGCCGTCTGCCAGACCAGCCACGGCATCCGCAGCAGAAGCACCCACGGTGTCGGTCGCGAACGCGACAGGCGACCCCAAGAGCTCACTCAACCGCTGCGCGACGGGGTGCAGGCTATAGCGGGCGTCAGGGGCCCCCTCGGGGCGGCCAAGGTGCGAAACGACCACCACCTTCGCGCCGCGGTGCATGAGGGCGTTGAGGGTCGGCAGCGAGGCACGGATGCGCCCGTCGTCGGTCACGACGCCATCAGCGAGCGGCACGTTGAGGTCGCACCGCACGATGACGCGCCGACCGCTCAGGTCGCCGAGAGATTCGATCGTACGCAGAGCCACGAAAACTCGTCCTGTCGTTGCTCCCGCCTAGAGGCGGGCGCCCACGAACTCGGTGAGGTCGACGAGGCGGTTCGAGTAACCCCACTCGTTGTCGTACCAGGCCGAAACCTTGACGAGGTTGCCGCTCACGTTGGTGAGCTCTGAATCGAAGATGGACGAGTGCGGGTTGAGCTGGATGTCGCTCGACACGATCGGGTCTTCGGTGTACTCGAGGTAACCCTTGAGGCGTCCTTCGGCCGCTGCGGCCTTGTACGCCGCGTTGATCTTCTCGGCAGTCAGTCCCTCGGTCGGAGTGATGATCGTGAGGTCGACGATCGAGCCGGTGGGTACCGGCACGCGGTACGACGAGCCGCTGAGCTTGCCCTGCAGCTCGGGGAGCACGAGGCCGATGGCCTTCGCGGCACCCGTCGACGCCGGAACGATGTTAATGGCTGCGCCACGAGCACGGCGCAAGTCGCTGTGCGGGCCGTCTTGCAGGTTCTGGTCGGCCGTGTATGCGTGGGCCGTCATCATGAAGCCGCGCTCAATACCGAAAGCGTCGTTGAAGACCTTGGCGAGCGGCGCGAGGCAGTTGGTCGTGCACGAGGCGTTCGAGATGATGACGTGGTTCTTCGGGTCGTAGGTCTCTTCGTTGACGCCCATCACGATCGTCGCGTCGTCGCCAGTCGCGGGCGCCGAGATAAGGACCTTCTTGGCGCCACCCGCGATGTGCTTCTTGGCGTCTTCGGCCTTCGTGAATCGACCCGTTGACTCGATCACGATGTCAACGCCGAGCTCGCCCCACGGGAGGTTTGCCGGGTCGCGCTCTTCGAAGACACGGATGCGGTGACCGCCGACCGTGATCGAGTCACCATCGTGCGACACATCGTGGGCGAGAACACCGCCCACCGAGTCGTACTTGAGCAAGTGGGCCAAGGCCGCGTTGTCAGTGAGGTCGTTGACGGCGACAATTTCGATGTCGCTCCCCTGGGCGAGAGCCGCCCGCAGGTAGTTGCGTCCGATGCGGCCGAATCCGTTGATGCCGACTTTCACGCTCACGGTGTCTCCTGTTGCTCCGGCGCTCGCGAGCGCCAACGGTGGTGGTAGAGGTGGGGGTGTCACACAGCGTCGAAATAGCGATGGCCGGGGCATCAGCCCCGGCCACGACGCCTGTTACGACAGTAGCAGGAGCCCGTCGGTGTGCGAGCGCGCCGCCGCGAAGCGGTCAGCAACGTTCTTCCAGTTGACGATGTTCCAGAATGCCTTCACGTAGTCAGCCTTGACGTTCAGATAGTCGAGGTAGAACGCGTGCTCCCACATGTCGAGCTGCAGCAGAGGAACAGTCGCCTGAGCCGTGTTGCCCTGCTGGTCGAAGAGCTGCTGGATGATGAGACGGCGACCGATCGGATCCCACGACAGCACACCCCAACCGGAGCCCTGGATGCCCATGGATGCCGCCGTGAAGTGCGCAACGAACTGATCGAACGAGCCAAAGAACTCGTCGATCGCTGCAGCGATTTCACCCTCGGGCTTGTCTCCCCCGTCGGGCGAAAGGTTGGTCCAGAAAATCGAGTGGTTGATGTGGCCGCCTAGGTGAAACGCCAGGTCTTTCTCGAGACGGTTGATGTTGGCGAACGATCCGGTCGCTCGGGCCTCAGCCATCGCCTCGAGAGCGCCGTTGGCGCCGGCGACGTAGGCCGCGTGGTGTTTCGAGTGGTGAAGCTCCATGATGCGAGCGCTGATGTGCGGCTCGAGCGCGGCGTAGTCATAGCCGAGCTCGGGAAGCGTGTAGACAGACATGAGAGTGGTCTCTCCTCCTGGTAGGGCGTCCGGACGTCGGGCTGCCGACGACCGTGCTGACGGTGCGCCAGTCTATCGAGGGCAACCGTCCAGTAGCCGAGGTTGTTCCCACTCGGTCACACGGACCGTCGCCAACTGCAGCCTCAGTCGAGGTCGAGATCAGGGGGCAAGTTGGCGTCGGTGCCCGGCACACCGAGCTGCTCAGCGCGTTTGTCGGCCATCGCGAGCAATCGCCGAATGCGCCCTGCAACAGCGTCTTTGGTCATAGGCGGGTCGGCGTGATGTCCGAGCTCGTCGAGACTCGAATCACGGAAGTCGAGACGCAACTGACCGGCATAGCGAAGATGCTCGGGCACGTCATCGGCCAAAATCTCGAGGGCGCGCTCGACCCGCGAGCACGCGGCGACGGCGGCCTGCGCCGAGCGACGCAGGTTGGCGTCGTCAAAGTTCACGAGCCGATTGGCCGTTGCGCGCACCTCACGCCGAGCGCGCAGCGCTTCCCAGTCCCCCACCGTCGATTCGGCGCCCATCAGACGCAGCATCTGACTGATCTTCTCGCCGTCACGGATCACCACACGGTGCACCCCGCGAACCTCTCGCGCTTTCGCGGCAATGCCCAAACGGCCTGCTGCCCCTACGAGAGCCATCGCCGATTCGTTTCCTGGGCAGGTGATCTCGAGAGCGGCTGATCGCCCTGGGTCAGTCAACGAGCCGTGCGCCAAGAAAGCACCGCGCCAGACGGCGGCGAGCTCGTCACGAGATCCGGTCGTGAGCCGGTTCGGCAAGCCGCGCACGGGCCGGCGGCGCGCATCGAGCAGGCCCGTCTGTCGAGCGAGTGTCTCGCCGCCCTCGAGAACGCGCACGACGTAGGCCGGAGTCTTGCGCATTCCGCCGGGCGACAGCATCGCGGCATCGCTGCGCATCCCGTAGAGCTCTACAAGGTCTTTGCGCACGCGCCGTGCGATCTCGGGGGTGTCGAGTTCAACCTCGACGGCAACGCGCCCCGAGATCAGATGCAGACCCCCCGCAAATCGCAAGACCGTGGCCAGTTCGGCCGCGCGCACGGTGGTTTTCGTGACTGCCAATTGCGAGAGCTCATGCTTCACATCAGCGGTCAAGGCCACAGCGGGCACATCCTCTCGAGTAGATCAGGTCGCAGGGGTACGACATTCGACCTTACTCGCGTCCGAGGTCGCGATGCTTCACCGTGACGTTCACATGTTGCAGTTGGCGCATGCGTTCAGCCAGTTGCTCCACAAGAGCTACTGAGCGGTGTTTGCCGCCGGTGCAGCCGATCGCGATTGTCGCGTGCCGCTTGTTTTCGCGCCCGTAGCCGGCGAGCACGGGCGCAAGCATCGCGACGAACGCGTCAAGAAACTCCTGTGCTCCTTCTTGAGCGAGAACGTAGTCGCTGACGGGGGCATCGAGTCCGTTGCTCGCCCGCAACTCGGGCTGCCAGAACGGATTGGGCAAGAAGCGGGCGTCGGCAACGATGTCAGCGTCTGACGGGGTGCCGTACTTGAAGCCAAAACTCTGCAGCGTGACCTTGACGCCCCCGCTGTCGTGGGCCGAGAACACCTCGGTCACCGTTGTCGCCAACTGGTGAATGTTGAACTCGGTGGTGTCGATGATGATGTCGGCGAGCTCGCGTACTTCGAGCATGCGCTCGCGCTCGCGGGCGATGCCATCGAGCAGCGTGCCGTCTTCTTGCAAGGGATGCGGGCGCCGAACTTGCTCGAAGCGGCGCACGAGCACCGCATCCGTCGCCTCCAAGAAGACAACACGAACCGTCTCGCGAGCACGCAACTCGATGATGATGGCGGCGAGGTCGGCAAACAGCTTGCCCCCGCGCACGTCAACCACGGCAGCGATGCGCGGCAACGCGCTTCCGGGGTGAACCGCAAGGTCGACGAGCGGTCGCAGCATCTGCGGCGGCAGGTTGTCGACCACATACCAACCGAGGTCTTCGAGAGCATTCGCGACGGTCGAGCGCCCGGCACCAGACATGCCGGTGACGATCAGTACGTCGTGCGGAACCGTGTCGGGCATGCGTCCTCACGAATCAAGGGTCGGGGGTTCAAGACTAACTGTCAGAGCGGAGTGCCCGATGGACGAGCTGCGCAATCGCAGGGCCGACGCCGTCGACAGCGGTGAGCTCATCCACGGTCGCCGCACGCAACTGAGCTACCGAACCAAAGTGCTTGAGCAGGTCACTCGTGCGCGCCGGGCCGAGCCCGGGGATGCTCGAGAGGCGACTGCGAATGTCGCGTGATCGAGTGGTGCGCTGGTACCTCAGCGCGAAGCGGTGAGCTTCGTCTCGAAGACGCTGCAACAAGAACAGTGCGTCAGACGATCGAGGAAGGATGACCGGAAAATCGATGTCAGGAAGCCACACCTCTTCGAGCCTCTTAGCGATGCCGCACACCGCAATGTCGCTCAAGCCCTCGTCGCGGAGGGCTCGCGCCGCGGCGGCGACCTGCGGCTGACCACCATCGATCACCAGGAGCCCTGGTCGGTAGTGGAATGACTTGCGCGTCGCCGGTGCCTCACCGAGTGGTGTCGCGCTCACGCTCTGTTCGTCATGCAGATAGGCCAATCGGCGGCGCAGCACCTGGTAGACGGCATCGGTGTCATCGCGAGCATCTGCGATGGCGAACTTTCGGTACTGGTCTTTGCGCGGCAGGCCATCTTCGAAGACGACCATTGACGCCACCGGATTCGTTCCCCCGAAGTGAGACACGTCGAAGCATTCGAGTCGCAAGGGCGCTTCGGAAAGGCCGAGTGCCTCTTGAATGTCGGCCAACGCCTGGGAGCGGGCCGTGAAGTCTCCGCTGCGACGCGTCTTGTACTGCACGAGAGCGCCTAGCGCATTCGTG
>JAAFHT010000099.1 GCA_013297625.1 Actinomycetota bacterium
CTGCCGCCACAATGGCCAGGTCGAGCGAGTCGCGCACCTCATAACACCGATACACGTTGTCAGGGTCGATGAGGTCGTTGAAGCAGCTCTGATTGAACTGCCAGAAGGCGATGAAGATATAGGCGGCCACCGAGAGAATCGACGCTCCGGTCGCGAGTCCGTCAAGACCATCGGCAACGTTCACCGCGTTCGATGTGCTCACGACGATGACGTTGACCCAGATCGCAAAGGCGATCACGGCGCCGATCGAGCCGAAGACGGCGAAGTCGAGCCAATGGATGTCTCGAACGCCCGAGATCATGGTCGACGCGGGAGTCAAGCCATCCTCGTCGGGAAACGACAGGGCGAGCACGGCAAACACCGTGGCGACGACCGCTTGACCGGCGATCTTCGCCCAGCCACCGAGGCCAAGGCTTCGCTGCTTGCGGGTCTTGGTGAAGTCATCGATGAATCCGATGAGACCCAGGCCGACCATGAGCCCCAGTACGAGCAGGGCGCTGATCGTGACGGGCTCGCCACTGACGATGTGGCCGAAGAAGTAGCCGAGAACCGCGCCCAAAATGAAGACGATGCCGCCCATCGTGGGCGTTCCGCGCTTCGTGTGGTGCGACTGGGGCCCATCGTCGCGAATGAACTGGCCCCACTCGAGCCGGTTGAACAACCGGATGAAGAGCGGCGTGAGCAACAGAGTGAAGGCGAGCGAGAACGCCCCAGCCAACATCAGCGCGATCATCGATCTGCCTCCAGTAGACGCTCAACGAGCGAAGAAAGGGGGGTTCGGGATGCTGCGCTCACGAGCACCACATCGCCTTCATCGACCTGCGCACGCACGACATCGTATGCCTGCTCGAGGGTCTCGACCAGAATCGACTCTCCGTCCCACGAGCCTTCCAGCCCCGCAGCGTTGTGGATGTGCCGCGCGCCGTCGCCAATCACGACCAGTTGTGAGACATCGAGACGCACGATGATGCGGCCCAGCGCATCGTGATCGTCGAACCAGTCGGCCGGATCACTCGCGAGCTCACCAAGCACCGCAAACGAGCGGCCGTGCTGGCGCGTCAGGTCGGCGAGTACGCGCAACGATGCGCGCACCTCGAGGGCGGTGCTGGCCTGGGTGTCATCGAGCACGAGCGCTCCGTTGGGCAGAACGTGCCGTGAAGTGTGGCCCGGCAGATCGACGCTCTCGCGCGCGACGCTGTCGACCGCGTCGGTCAGCGATACTCCCCCGTCTAGCAGCTCAGCGAGCCGGCTGACCGCGGTGTCAACGGCCGCGGTGCCCACGGCATTGAGCGTGAGGTCAACCGTGTGTGTGTCGACGCGCACGGTCACGATCGACCCTTCTCGCCGATGCACCACATCATCAATGACGGGGGCAGAGAGACTCACGCCATCACCAGCCGGCTTCACGCAAGGCAGCCCGCGCTTCGTCGCGCGCCGAATACTCGGTGCGCACGCCGCGGATATCGCGGTAGTCCTGGTGGCCAGGGCCCGCCCACAAGATCGAATCACCCTCGCGCGCCAGACCCACCGCGACGCGGATCGCCTGCTCGGGCGGGCTCACCTCGTGAATCTCGGGCTTGTTCGAGGCGAGCGCCGCACCCTCGAGAAGGGTCGCGCGAATCGACGCAGGGTCTTCGAAACGCGGATGGTGATCGGTGATGACGAGCACGTCGCAGCCCTCGGCCGCAACCCGCGCCATCTCGTGGCGCTTCGTCGCATCACGGTCGCCGTCAGCGCCGAAGACCATGATGGTGCGGCCTGGCGTGAAGCGTCGAACGGCGGCGAGAGTGTGCTCAAAAGCATCGGCGCTGTGCCCGAAGTCGACATACACGCTCGGGCCGCGGTCGCCCGACACGCGCTCGGTACGACCGGGCAGGTAGGCAGTGATGCCGGTGTCGCCCAAGGCCGCGGCGATGTCATCGAGCGCAATGCCCGCCTCGACGAGCATCACGATGGCAAGGCCGGCGTTGGCGGCCATGTGGCCACCGATGAGCGGAACGCGCGACTCGATCGACTGGCCCTCCGGGCCCGTTAGGCGAAAACCCGTGTACGCGGGGTGCTCATCGGTGAGGGCGACGTGCCAGTCGGCGTCGACGTCGGCGTGCGAGGTGATCGTGACGACGGGGATGCGCGCAGCATCCACCACCTGGGCCCCATAGGGCGAGTCGAGTGACACGACCCCGCGCCGGCCCCGGTCGGCGAAGAAGAGGGGCACTTTCGCGGCGAAGTACTCGGCCATGTCGGCGTAGTCGTCGAGGTGATCATGCGTGAGGTTGGTGAAACCCACGACGTCGAACAGCAAGCCGTCGACGCGGTGTCGGCTGAGGGCCTGTGCGCTGACCTCGACGGCGATGGCGGTCACTCCTGCCTCGCGCATCCGCGCCAGGAGTGCGTGCATTTCGGTGGCCTCGGGCGTCGTGAGGCGGCTCACGACCGTGAGATCGCCAATGTGCCGCTCGGCGGTGGAACTGAGACCGGTCACGTGGCCCAGCTGATTGAGAATGCCCTCGAGCAAGTAAGCCGTTGACGTCTTGCCGTTGGTGCCCGTAACGCCGACCATGAGTGCGGGCTCGTCGCGCGTTCGGTAGACCCACGCGGCAATCTCCCCCAGCGCTGAGCGCGGGTCATCGATCACGAGTACGGGTGCCCCGGCACCCGCGGCAAGCGTCGCGCCCGCGGCATCCGTCAATACGGCGACGGCACCCGCCGCTACGGCGTCGCCCGCGAACTCGGCCCCGTGCCGGTGCGCGCCCTTGAGCCCGACGAAGAGGTCTCCGGGTCGAAGATCACCCGTCGAGAGCGTGATGCCGGTGAGCTCGATGCCCTCGATCTCACCGTGATACTCGAGCGAGAAGGCATCAATGAGCCCCGAGAGCGGTCGGGGTGCGGGGTGTTCGGGTCGCAGCACGGGGGGAATGCGGGACAACGCAACCTCAGCTCTTTCTGGGCCGACCCCTCACCAGGTCAGCGGGATGCTTGGGGCCGAGACCGTCGACGGGGCAACCCGGAAGGTCTTCAACACCTGGGTCATGATCGACCGGAAGGTGGGCGCGGCGGCAGCCGACGTCTTCATCGTATCGGGCTTGCCGTAGGTCACCACCACGACGAACTGCGGGTCATCGGCGGGCGCCATGCCCGCGACCGAGACGATGCGCTCGTCGCCGTACGCTCCGTTCTCGGAGACCTCAGCCGTACCCGTCTTCGCGGCAACGCGGTACCCCGGGATGCTGAGCTGACGTGAGAGAAAACCTTGCGTAACGACGTTCTCGAGCGTGTTGACGACATCGCGCGCGGCAGACTCGCTGACGACGCGAGTGCCTTCGGTGGGCGGAAGGTCAGTGACCGTGCCGTCAGCGTGCGTGCAGCCAGTCACGAGAGTCAACGGGGCCCGCACGCCGTCGTTGGCGAGCGTCTGATACAGGCTCGCGACCTGAGCACTAGTGGCGGTCATGCCCTGGCCGAACATCTGGGTCACGGCGGTGTGGCCGTCAACAGAGTTAGCTGCGCCCACGAAGCCCGGCTCTTCGCCGAGAAAGTCGACCGCGGTCTCGGTGCCGAACCCAAATGGCGTTGATCCAGCGTCAAGCGCTCACTGAGAACAGACGTGCCGGTGTTCGACGAATTCATGAGAACGCCGGCCGCGGTGTAGCGCAGGTCGCCGTGATCCCACGCGTCGCCGATCTGAAACCCCGCGATGGTGTCATAGCGCCGCGGAGCAATGACTTGGTCTGTGATCGTCGCCGCGCCCGAGTCGAATAGTGCCGCGAACGTGGCCGACTTGATCGTCGACCCCGGCTCGTACGGCCACGTGAAAACCCGCGAACCCAGGTTCTCGGGAGCAGTGCCATTAACGTCGTTCGGGTCGACCGTTGGCCAGTCGGCTGCGGCGATGATGTGTCCGTCACCGACCCGCACGACCACGGCCGTGGCCCATTCCGCCCCAATTGCGGTGGCCTGCTGAGCGATCGCTTGTTGAGCGAACCACTGCACATCGGCGTCGATCGTCAGCTGCAGGGTGCCGCCGTCGACAGCGTCGTTCGCGACGACGGTGGTGCCGGGCAAGCGCACGCCATCGGCTCCCCGCTCGTAGGTGGCCTCGCCGTTCGTCGCTTGAAGGCACTCGTTGAGTCGAAACTCCAGCCCGGTCTGAGGCCCATCGGTGCCCAAAAAGCCCACCAAGTTGCCGGCGATCTGGCCGTTGGGATAGGTGCGCGCTGGCATGCGCTCCCAATAGACCCACGGAATGTCGAGCTCGCGCACCTGCTCGAACTGCTCCGGCGTCACGCCCCGCGAAAGGTACCCGTGGTCGTCTTCGGGATTCGCCGCGAGCTGGCCTTGGATGTCGGCGAGCATTGCCGCACCATCCCCTCCGACGATCGCAGCGACCGAAGCGAGGTTGTCAGCGACCGTCGATGTGACGCCGCCTCCCGCTTCGACCTCGAGGGCCTTCGCGACGAAGCGCGGTGACACCGTGATGTCGTAGCGAAACACGGAATCGGCAAGCACGACGCCGCGGGAATCGACAATGTCGCCTCGGGCGCCGTAGATGGTCATGGGGATCGACCGGCGAGCCTCTGACTCTTGCGCCAATTGCTCCGCGCGCACGACCTGAATGTCGACGAGGCGCACGACGAAGGCCGACAGAATGATCGCGAGCACGAGCATCGACGCCGCCAGCCGGCGCCGCGTGCGGCGATCTGCGGTCACCATGCTCAGGGCTCCTCCGGCTCGATCAGCGCGTCACGGGCGAGGGCAAAGCCCCCGTCGAGGGCGCTGGGGTCGAGGCCGACGGTAGCGACCCCGACGGCGCGACCGCGGCAGGCACGCCCACAGACGTCACAACCGCGCCCCCCGTCGCCGCCGGGGTCACCAGGGGCACGTCGGTCAGCAGCACATTGCCGACGAGGTCGCCCCGACCGTCGAGCACCCCCGCACCGGCGCCGGCCGGCGTGGGTGAGCCCTGAACGGTGCCATTAGAGAGAAGAAGAAAGGCAGGGCTCACACTGCTGACCACCATGCCAAGCGATTCGGCGTTGGCGGCAACATTCTGAGCAGAGTCGAACACGTTGAGTTGCTCGGTCAGCACTTGCGCGGTGCGGTCGAGCTCGATGCGTTGAGCTTCGAGCGCGGTGATGCGATACGCGCCATCAGACAGCACGATGCTCAACAGCAATTGCGTGAGCAAGATCACGAAGACGCCCGCGACCGTCGCCACCGCATAGGCCGCCCGCGGACGAGCCCGGCGCTGACGTCGAGTCGCGACAACCTCGAGAGCAGGTCGCTGCACCGCAGGTCGAGCGCGGTGGGGAGCAACCGCATTCATCACGGCGCTCATGCGACGTCTCGCAAGCGCTCTGCGGCACGAAGCCGCACGGGAATCGCGCGGGGGTTCGCGGCGCGCTCGTCGTCGTCGGCGAGTTCGGCCCCGCGAACAAGCAGCGAGAACTCCGGCTTGTGCTCGGGCAACTCCACGGGCAGGCCTGCCGGTGCCGTCGACTGGCTTCGCCGGGCAAGCTCGCGCTTGACGATGCGGTCTTCGAGTGACTGATACGCGAGCACGACGATGCGGCCGCCGATAGCGAGCGCATCGAGCGCCGCCGGCAGAGCTTGCTCGAGGGCAGAAAGTTCAGCGTTGACCTCAATGCGCAAGGCCTGAAACACGCGCTTGGCGGGGTGCCCCGTGCGCTGAACGGCACGCGGAGTCGCGTCGATGATGAGTTGCACAAGTTGCAACGAGCGCTCGAGGGGATGCTCTGCACGTGCCTTGACAATGCTGCGGGCATAGCGCGGCGCGAGCTTCTCCTCACCGTAGGCGTAGAAGATGCGACGTAATTCGTCTTCGGGGTACTCGGCGAGGATCGTGGCAGCGGTGATGCCCGTCGTGCGATCCATGCGCATGTCGAGCGGAGCATCCTGCGAATAGGCGAAGCCGCGCTCGGCCTCGTCAAGTTGCATCGACGAGACGCCAAGGTCAAAGAGCACGGCGGTCACCCGATCGATGCCCAGGCCGTCAAGCGCTTCGCGAACACCGCTGTACACCGTGTGCACGAGTCGAGCGCGGTCACCAAACCGTGAGAGGCGCGCGGCCGAGGCGGCAAGAGCGTCGGTGTCGCGATCCAGGCCGACGACGGTGAGCCCCGGGTGGCGCTCGAGCGCGGCTTCGGTGTGGCCGCCGAGGCCGAGCGTCGCGTCAACCAAGACGGCACCCTCAACAGCGAGGGCAGGCTCGAGCAGCGCGAGCGAGCGCTCGAGCATGACGGGGGTGTGGCGGGGGCTGTTGGTCATCATCGCGTTCCGGTGGGCCGCGGGGCCCTGATCCCCATCCGTGCGACCTGGCACCGGGGAAGGTGCGCCAGGGCGACTCACGGCTGGGAGTCAGGGTCACGCGATCAAAAGAGTCCGGGAATCACCTCCTCTTCGGTGTTCGCGAACGCCTCTTCGCGCTCGGCGTAGTAGCTGTTCCAGGCTTCGGTCGACCAGATTTCGGCCCGGTCGCCCGCACCGATCACGGTG
>JAAFHT010000153.1 GCA_013297625.1 Actinomycetota bacterium
CAGTCGCCCATGAGCGGTCAGGTGCTGGAATTCATCCAATTCAGAAACGTGCCCGATGACCTCGATGAGCGGTACCCGCTTCGACCAGGCCGTGCGCACACGGCGTATCTGACGCCCGATATCGAGCTCGCCGTTGAGGCGACACTGCGGGCGGGCGGAGTGATGCTCGGCGAGATCACCGAGTTCTCGGAAGGTCGCGCCGTGTACTGCGCCGATCGCAACCGCACGGTCATCGAGTGGGAAGAGTCGAGAGAGGAGTCGCCCCATGACCACACTCAGTGAGCGCTTCGGGTACATGGTGTGGATGCGCGAGTTCGAGTTGGCGTGCCTCGAGGGCGTGCCGACACGAGAGATTCACAGTGAGTTGCACACCGCGATTGGCCAGGAGGCCATCGGCGCGGGGATGGCGGGGTTTCTGCGTGCCGACGACTCGCTCTCGAGCACCCACCGCAATCACCTCCACGGCATTGCAAAGGGTGTGAACATGCGGGCCATGCTGGCCGAGATCTTTGAGAAGGAAACGGGGCTGTGCGGCGGGTTCGGAGGGCACATGCACTTGTTCGATCCCGGACTCAAGTTTTCCACCACAGGCATCGTCGGGGCCGGGGTACCGGTGTCGGTCGGGCACGCTCTTGCGGCCCGCGCGCGGGGTGACGATGCGGTCGCGGTCGCGGTTGTCGGTGACGGGGCCGTCAACACGGGGGCCTTCCACGAGGCGTTGAACTTCGCCGGAGTGCATCGGCTTCCTCTGGTCGTGCTCGTCGAGAACAACGAGTGGGCGATCTCGGTGCCGTTCGAGAAGGCGAGCGCAACCCCGACGGTCGCTGAACGAGCGTCGGCGTGGGCCTGCTTTGGCACTCGCGTCGACGGAACCGACGTCGAAGCGGTGGCCGACGCATTCGGGGCGGCGGTCGAGCGAGCACGCCGCGGCGGTGGGCCCAGCATTGTTGAGGCGACGTGCTATCGGTTTCGCGGTCACTTCGAGGGCGACGCCGATACGTACCGAAGCGAACAGGAGAAGAGTGCGCGCCGAGCGCTCGATCCTCTCGACATCGCCGCCCGGGCGCTCATCGATCGCGGCGAGGCCTCAGCCGAACAGATTGATCAGCGGCGCCAGACCGTCCGGACCGCGATGGCAGAGATGCTCGCATCTGTTCGAGCCGACCAGCAGCCGTTGCCCGAGAAGGCCCTCAATCACGTGTTCAGGCCGGTGAGCTGATGGGGCGCAATCTCAACATTTCGCAGTGCGTCGCTGAGGCACTGACACTCGAGATGCATCGCGACGACCGCGTCATGGTGATCGGCGAAGATGTCGGGCGTCAGGGCGGTGTGTTCGGAGCCACGCGCGGGCTCCACAAGGCCTTCGGTGACCTTCGCGTCGTCGACACTCCGATCTCAGAGACGGCCATCACGGGGATGGGCGTGGGCTTGGCCATGGAGGGCTACAGGCCTGTTCTCGAGATCATGTTCGTCGACTTCATCGGGGTATGCCTCGACCAGGTCTACAACGCAATCGCCAAGAACCACTACATGTCGGGCGGTCGCGTGACCATGCCGATCGTCATCAAGACGGCCGGCGGATGCATCGGATCGGGCGCGCAACACTCACAGTGTCTCTGGGGGCTCTTCGCGCACCTGCCGGGGCTCAAGGTCGTCGCGCCGTCGAACCCCTACGACGCCAAAGGATTGATGGCGGCGGCTGTCGAATCTGATGATCCCGTGATCTACATCGAGCACAAGGGCCTGCTGTTGTCGCGGGCCGACGACTTTACCTTCGGCAACGATGTTCCCGAGGGGCGATACACCGTTCCCATCGGTCAGGCCGCCGTCATCCGCCCGGGAACCCATCTCACCCTCGCGACGCTCAGCGGCACCGTTCTGCCCGCATTCGCCGCGGCTGAGCGCCTCGCGAGCGAGGGGATCGACGTCGAGGTGATCGACCTTCGCAGCGTAGTGCCGCTCGACGTTGCCACGGTCGCGCAGTCTGTCGAGAAGACCCGTCGACTGCTGGTGGTCGACGAGGACTACCTGAGCTTCGGCCTGTCAGCCGAGCTCGTCACGAGGGTGCTCGAGGCCGGGGTGAGCATCCGTTCTTTCTCGCGACACGCAGTGCCCGACGTTCCCATACCGGGCGCGCTGTCGCTCGAACGCGCCGTTGTTCCGAACCAGTCCTCGATCGAGGGCGCCATTAGAGAGGTGGTGGCTCGCCCGTGAGTGCAGTCATCGTTGGAGCACGAGGAACAATCGGTCGCGCCTGCGTCGCCGCGTTTCTCGCGAACGGAGAACGGGTGTTCGCACTCGATATCACTGACGCCGAGATCGACGGTGCCACCAACCGAGCGGTCGACGTGACCGATCGCGAGGCCGTGCGCCGGACGATCTCAGAAATCGATGCGGAGCATCCCATCACCGCGCTCGTCTATGCCGCGGGCGTCAACGCAACGGGTCACGTCGACGCGATCGACTGGGCTGACTACGACCGGTTGATGGCCGTCAATCTGCAAGGGGCGTTTCACGTCGGTGCCGCCCTGCAGTCTGTCTGCCGCGCAACGCCCCGAGCGTGCGGGTCTGTCTTCATTTCGTCGACTGCCGGGCTCGTCGGTGAAGCAGGAGGATCGATCTATGTCGCCTCGAAGTTCGCCCTCCGAGGCTTCGTCGAGTCGTTCGCGGCCGAACTTGCGCCCCTCGGGGCACGGGCCAACACGGTGTGCCCGGGCAACGTCGACAGTGTCATGCTCACTCGCCTGGCCGAGCAGTTCGCCGACCGCGACGGCACGACACCGCAGGCAGTGCTCGATGCGCTCGCGGCGTCGAGCGCCTTCAACCGGTTGATCACCCCGACCGAGGTCGCCGAGACCAGCGCCTGGTTGTGCTCTGCTCGCGCGAGCGGTATCTCGGGCCAGACCATCGTCGTCGACGGA
>JAAFHT010000079.1 GCA_013297625.1 Actinomycetota bacterium
CGAGGTAGTCGCGCGACTGACGTCAACGGTCGAGGTGTACATCGACGCGTTCAGCCCACCACCAGACGAGCACGAGGTTGGGGAGTGCCCGTCGAGCGTGAACCGCTATACCGTATTCGATCGTGGCATTCGACAGACCGTCCAGGTGCCGATCGAAGACTTGCGGGCGGGTACCACGCTCGTATTCGTGCGGGGCGGGGTTGAATACAGCGTGCACCTCGAGATTGAGCCCCGGCCGTAGAAGGCGTCGCAGGCTAGACCTTGTCGCGCCAGCTTCCCGTTGGCAGGTCATCGCCCTCGACGATCTCGATCTCGCTCGTGTCGAGCGTCGGTAACGAGATGGTTTCGGTGGGCGGAGCGATCATGGTCGCTTCGTCGCGCCGGTGCCGCAGCACGGTGTCGATGTATGAGCTGAGCGCCTCGGCGAGCGGGATCGCTCGGCCCTCGTCTTGCGACCGGTACCAGCGGTGCTCGAGCAACTGGTGGAACATCTCGGGTGTCTCGAGCTTGCCGCGCAAGTCTTTCGGAATCGCGCGCACGACGGGTTCGAACACGCGCGCGAGCCACTCGTGGGCGACGACCTCTTCGTCTGCTTCCCGATCGGGGTAGTTGGATGCCGCATACGAATCGAGGTCGTTGAGCAAGCGGCGGGCCTGGTTCTCTTCGGCATCGATGCCGGTCAGGCGCAGCAGGCGGCGCGTGTGGTGGCCCGCATCCACGACCTTGGGGCGAATGCGCACCTCGGTGCTGTTGCCGTCGGTCGTGATCGCGAGCTCTTCGATGTCGAACCCCAGGGTGTTGAGGCGCTCGACCCGCTGGTTGATGCGCCAGCGCTCTGAGCGGTCGAACGACTCCCACCCGGTGAGTTCTTTCCAGAGCGAGCGGTACGCCTCGATGATGCCGTTGCTCGTTTCGATCGCGTCGACATTCTCGTCGAGGCGCCCACCCGCTTCGAGATCGAGCAACTCGCCGGCGATGTTGACGCGAGCGATCTCGAGGTCGTTTTCGCGCTGACCGTTCGAGAGGCCGCCCTCGTACAGCTGGCCCGTCTCGGCGTCGACGAGGTAGGCGGCGAAAGCGCCGGCATCACGACGGAAGAGGGTGTTCGAGAGCGACACGTCGCCCCAGAAGAAGCCGATGATGTGAAGGCGCACGAGGAGCAGCGCGAGAGCATCCACGAGCCGCGTCGCCGTGTCGGGCCGCAGAGTCTGCGAGTAGAGAGCTCGGTACGGCAGCGAGAAGCGCAGATGCCGCGTGACGAGCACGGGCATGAGCTGCTCGCCATCTGCGCTCACCCGCCCCGTGATCACCGCGACGGGCTCGACGCACGGGATGTCGAGACGTTGCAGCGTGCGCAGCATGTCGTACTCGCGACGGGCCATCTCTTCGGTTGTTTCTTTCACCGCAACGACGAAGTCGCTCATGTGCACGAAGCGCACGAGGTGGCGCGAAATGCCCTTGGGCAGCGAGGCAATGGCGTCGTCGGGCCACAACTCGAGCGGCAATTGCCACGGCAGGTCGAGGAGCGCCGGGTCGGTGACGGCCGAGGTGATCGAGAGCGAGGCGCTCATGTGGTGGGCTCCTGTCGCGGAGTCTGGGATGGATGGGGGCGAAAGCAACGAGGGCGGGTGCGCTTCGTCAGCACTCCCGCCCTCGCCGGTGGTTGTTATCGCGAACTAGCTCGCGATGCGCTCCTTGTTGAGGCGAAGACCCGAGGCCGTGTCGAACACGTGAACGTGCTTGGGCTCGGGCGTGATGTAGACGGTGTCGCCGCTGTGCGGGTGCACGCGGCCGTCGACGCGCGCGACGATGTCGACGCGCTGGCCGGCAACAGCCGTGTGGCCGTAGAGGTAACCGTCTGCGCCGAGCTCTTCAACGATGTCGACAGTCACCGGCAGGCCCTCGCCCGAGGTCTTGACGATCATGTCTTCGGGGCGAACACCGACCGTAACGACCTTCTCGCTCGTCGATGAAAGCACCTCGCGCGCGACCGGGGCAACGGTCGAACCGAAGGTAACGCCACCGTCAGCGACCTCAGCCGGGAAGAGGTTCATGGCCGGCGAGCCGATGAACCCGGCAACGAAGACGTTGTTCGGGGTTTCGTAGAGGTCGCGAGGCGTGCCCACCTGCTGCAGAACACCGCCCTTGAGAACGGCGATGCGGTCACCCATGGTCAGGGCCTCGGTCTGGTCATGCGTGACGTAGACCGTCGTGACACCGAGACGGCGCTGCAGAGACGCAATCTGCGTGCGCGTCTGAACGCGCAGCTTGGCGTCGAGGTTAGACAGGGGCTCGTCCATGAGGAACACCTGGGGCTGGCGCACGATCGCGCGGCCCATGGCAACGCGCTGACGCTGGCCCCCCGAGAGGGCCTTCGGCTTGCGGTCGAGGTACGGCTCGAGGTCGAGCAAGCGGGCGGCTTCGAGAACGCGCGTGGCGCGCTCGTCTTTGTTGATGCCCGCGATCTTGAGCGCGAAGCCCATGTTCTCGGCAACCGTCATGTGCGGGTAGAGCGCGTAGTTCTGGAACACCATCGCGATGTCGCGGTCTTTCGGCGGCACGTCGGTGACGTTGCGCTCGCCGATGAAGATGTTGCCGTCGTTCACCTCTTCGAGGCCCGCGAGCATGCGGAGCGAGGTGGACTTGCCACAGCCCGAGGGGCCGACAAGAACGAGAAACTCGCCGTCACCAACGGTGAGGTCGAGTGAGTCGACGGCGGGAACCGTCGAGCCCGGGTAAAGCCGGGTGGCCTTGTCAAAGGTCACTGTTGCCATGCTGATCTTCTCCTTCACCGGCAGGTACGTGCCGGACGATCCTTCGTGAATGGATATGCCGTGAGGCGTGACGGGCATCATTGGCCGCCGCGATCAGTATGCCACCTCGGTGAACACCGCGCTCAATCGGGCTTCATACTTGGCGCGGGCATAGGCACCCGTCGTACTATCTCTCGAGGGCGCCGCGAGCGCCCTTCACCGTGTCCCGGGGGAGTACCCGTCCTCCCGTTGAATGAGGTTTCATGAGCGAGTTCCGATCCGCACACGCGCGCCCGTCGAAAAACGAGCGACGCGCGGAAGCGCGAGAGAAGGCGCGTCAGTTGCGTCAACAGCACGAGAAGCGAGAGCGTCGCAACAAGATCTTGTCGCAGGGTGGTGTGGCCCTCGCCGCCGTAGCGATCGTTGCCGTCATCGCCCTCGTGTTGGTGAATTCAGTGCGGCCCGCCGGCCCTGGCCCGCGCAACATGGCGAGCGACGGCATTCGCATCGGTGAAGGCTTCGTCGCGGTGACCACTCCCGCTCTCGCAGCCGACGCCGATCCCATCGTCTCTGAGGCGAACCCCGCTGGGGTCGTCGACATCCAGATCGTTATCGACTACCTCTGCCCCATTTGTGGAGAGTTCGAAGCGACCAATGGCGAGTTCATTCGCACTCTTGTCGAGTCGGGTGCAGCCACGATCGAGTACCGGCCCGTCGCGATCTTGACGAGCCGATCTGCCGGAACCGAGTATTCGTTGCGCGCCGCGAACGCGGCGGCCTGCGTGGCCAACTCAGCACCCGATTCGTTCTTTGAGTTCAACGAGCGGCTGTTCGCTGAGCAGCCGGAAGAAGGAACCCCGGGGCTTGACGATGCGCGCCTCATTGAGCTCGCGGCTTCCTCCGGCGCTGGCTCGAGCATCATCGAAGACTGCGTCACCGAGCGAACCTTTGAGTCGTGGGTCAAGGCCGTAACCGACAGAGCCCAAACCGGGCCGCTCGCGATTCGCGACGCCGAGGTCGACGGAATCGAAGGTACGCCGACGATCTTCGTCAACGGACAGAAGTTCGAGTACACCTACCCGTTCGATCAGGGCGAGTTTGCACAGTTCGTGCTGCAAGCGGCCGGGGACGAGTTCTCGACGAACCCCACCCCCAGTCCGACTCCGACACCGACGCCCGCCCCATAGCGCCGGTAGTCTGAACGAGGGCCCTCGGGCCCGGCCGGAAACGGCTTTGCCGACTTGGCGCAATTGGTAGCGCACCCGACTTGTAATCGGGCGGTTGCGGGTTCAAGTCCCGCAGTCGGCTCTCTGTCGCGACGCTATGCGTCGCGGGGTTCAAGTCCCGCAGTCGGCTCTCTGTCGCGACGCCGCGGCGTGCAGTGCCCCACTTCGGGGGGAGAACCGCGACCGGGCCACGTGTTTTCGTGGGGATTCGTTCGTTTTGCGACTATCGCCACTTGGTGGGGCGAGCCTCGAGGCATACCGTAAAGGCAGCAGCCGGGGGGCTGCCGAGGCTACCTGTCTGAGGGGAGCGACACATGCTGCACTCTGTGTATGCCG
The DNA here is from genome assembly GCA_013297625.1 of Actinomycetota bacterium. GTDB lineage: Bacteria > Actinomycetota > Actinomycetes > Actinomycetales > Microbacteriaceae > Microcella. The sequence goes on from JAAFHT010000079.1 coordinate 4,316, forward strand.
CATCTGCTCTCACCATGGTGATGGCCTTGACGTTTCCGCTCATGAGCGGAACCGAGGCAGAGAATGCTGGCCTCGTTGTCGTCGGAACCAGCAGCAGTATTCCCCTCATCTCAACCCGTGAATCGTGGGACAGATCGAAAGACTCGACGGTTGCGTTGAGCGGCTTTGTCGAACACCAGACCGCTGGCGAGGACAACTCGACCGACGAAGGCGAATCAGAGAACGCGTCGGGCAACGACGCGGACAACGACGCTGAATCAAGCGGGGAGGCCTCTGGCGGTGCGACGACCGTTGGGTCGGGCTCGGGCGGCACGACGGGCGGCACAACCGGCGGCACGACAGGCGGCACGACCACGGGAGGCGGCTCGACGCCGAACCCCTCTCCCACTCCGACAACTGCTCCGACGCCCAGCACCCCGCCGCCGCCTGCCCCGGTGTGCCCCGCGGCCATCAGCGGGTCAACTGCCGGGGCACCCAGCCGCACCTCTCCCTTGGGTGTTGCCGGAACGACCTCGGGTGACCTGCAGTCGTTCGCGCAAACGTTCAATGCCATTCGTGTGGCGAACTGTTTGCCTCCGGTGCCGTTCGGCAACATTCGCTACGACTCGTGCATGGAAGACCGTCTGTTCTGGATGGCTGAAGACCCGAGCGAAGACCCGATGAGCGCATGGGGTCACATCGGTTCGGTCCGCAGTGACGGCGTCGCGAGCGTGGGCTGCGATGGCAACCTCGCTGGAGGGTCGGGCAACACGGGCTCGACGGTTGCGCAGAAGTGGTGGGAGTCGGCGAGTCACCGAACGTCGCTCTACAAGCCGACCTATACGAGCAGCACCTCGTCTGTCTGCATCTTGTTCTCCATCACTCACGGGGGTGTGCCGAACGAGCCATACTCGTTCACCCGCGCGGCTGCGCGCTGGGTTTCGTGCTGAGCCGTGACCAGTCTCGAATCGGTAGGCTGACGGCACCGGACGCCATGGCGGCGACCGAGAGGAGCCGTTCGTGAGCACTGCACTTCGTTGGGGCATTCTTGCCACCGGACACATCGCCCGGAGCTTCACTCGCGACCTCCTTGACTCGGGCTTCACCGTGTCGGCAGTGGGCTCGCGTGGCCCCGCAGCGGCAGATGCGTTCGCCAGCGAGTTCGCTCGGGATTGTGACTTGTCTCCTTTACTGGGGGCTTGTTACAAGAACTTGTCTAAACCTTATCATTTAGAGGAAGGTGAAGTCGTAACAAGGTTTCCGTAGTCACCTCGGCGGGCAAACCCGGTGCGGGCGTTGCGCCCACATCGGCGGGTCGGACGTGGCCCCGCAGCGGCAGATGCGTTCGCCAGCGAGTTCGGCATCCCGAACCCGCACGGCAGTTACGAGCAGCTCGTCGCCGACCCCGAGGTCGATGTCATCTACATCGCCACACCGCACCCCCAGCACGTTGACGCCGCGTTGCTCGCGATCGATGCCGGAAAGCACGTTCTCATCGAGAAGCCGCTGACGATCACGCGAGCGGATGCGCAGAGGATTGCCGATCGTGCTGCCGAGCGCGGCGTCGTAGCCATGGAGGCGATGTGGACGCGGTTCTTGCCGCACATGGTGCACCTTCGCGCTCTCCTTGCCGCGGGCGCCATTGGTGAGGTACGTACTGTCATTGCTGATCACACGCAGTCGCTGCCGACTGACCCTGCGCACCGACTACAGAATCCCGCACTCGGTGGCGGCGCGTTGCTCGACCTCGGCATCTACCCCGTGTCGTTCGCGGTCGACGTGTTGGGGCTGCCCTCCGCCATCGAGGCACACGCATCGATGACGCAGACGGGCGTCGACCGCCAGACCGCGATGATCTTGAGCTACGACGACGGTCGGCAAGCAGTGTTGCACTGTGCCCTCGATACGGCCGGCTCGAACCGAGCCGTCGTTCTCGGAACCACCGGCGCGATCGAGCTCGACCGCGTCTGGTACACCCCAACCACCCTGACTCGCTACGACCGTGAGTGGAACGTCGTCGAGCAATACAGAGCCGATGTGACGACGCGGGGCATGCAGTTTCAGGCCGCTGAGCTCGAAGCCCGAGTGGCAGGCGCAGCACCGACCTCACTGTCGATCGACGAGTCGGTCGCGATCATGGGCGTGCTTGACGAGGTGCGGTCGCTCATTGGCTTGCGCTACCCCGGCGAGTAGCCCTCGCAGCCTCTCGGTATCATGACCCCATGACTGACCCAGGGCAGCCTCTCAGCCGACGTGCTTTGCGCGATGCAAAGCCAGCACGCGGGCGTGCGGCAACACCGTCGACGGATGCGGGCGCAGGCACCTCAGACGGCACCGAGCCGGCGCGCGGCATGGGGGCGTTTATCGCCCGTCACCCGCGCGCGGTGCTCACGACGGCACTCTCGGTCGGGTTCGTGCTCTTTGCAAGCGGGGCGCTCTTTGCGGGTGTTGCTGTCGGATCAGCGAACGCCGCGGCACCCGAACCCACGGTCACCGCAACACCCACTCCTGACCCTCGGGCTGTGCCGAGCGCGATCGCCGCTCCGAGCCGCCTGCGCACCTGTTCGATCAATACCCTGGCGCAAGACGAACGACTCACGGCGCTGTACGGTTCGGTGATTAACGCCTCGACGGGCGAAGTTCTTTTTGATCGGCAAGCGACGGTTCCCGCCCGCACCGCGAGCGTGCTCAAGGTTCTCACCGCGGCTGTCGCGCTCTCGGCGCTCGGACCGGACTATCGATTGACCACCCGCGTCGTTCCCGGATCAACCCCGGGGTCAGTCGTTCTCGTGGGGGGCGGCGACGCAACATTGAGTCGTCTCGCGGCCGGGCAAGAGAGTGTGTATCGCGGCGCACCCAAGTTGTCTGACCTTGCCGCCCAGACCGTCGCTGCCTACGCCGCTGCTAACCCCGACGCCCCCGGCATCACCGAGGTCATTCTCGATTCGACCTACTGGAGTAGCGCCGACAAGTGGGACTCGTCATGGGCGCGGAGCGAGCAAACAATCGGGTACCACTCTGAGGTTACGGCGCTGCAGGTAGATGGCGATCGCCAAGACCCGCGGCAAATGACGAGCCCGCGATCGACCGACCCGGTTGCTCGGGCGGGAGCCGCCTTCGCCACCGCGCTTGCCGCCGCCGGAAACCCGGCCGGCGAGCCCACGTTGAGCGTTGGCTCTGCGGTCAGCACGACCGTGCTTGCACAAGTGCAATCGCAGCCCGTCAAGACGCTGATTGCACAGATGTTGCCCAACAGTGACAACACTCTCGCCGAGATGCTCGCTCGGGTCTCGTCGCGCGTGATCGGACTTGACGGTTCGGCCGCGTCGCTCAACCAAACCTTCACGGGTGTGCTCAACGTGTACGGAGTGCCGACAACGGGCCTGAGCATCCGTGATGGGTCAGGACTCAGCGATCTCAATGCGGTGCCGGCCCAGTACGTCGCTGAACTCTTTGTGGTCATCAACGGGGCGGGTCAGAGCCTTGAACTCATTACCGGAGCCCTCCCGGTCGCGGGTGTCAGCGGCAGCCTGGCTAACCGCTTCACGGGCGCGAACGCTGTCGCGCGGGGTCAGGTCTTCGCCAAGACCGGGTGGATTGATACGTCGTACTCGCTCGCCGGAATCGTGCGCGCCGCCGATGGCTCGGTATTGACCTTTGCGTTCTACGCGATTCGCGATGGCATTGGTTCGAATGCTCGCGAAGCCCTCGACACCCTGACAACCGGGGTCTTCACGTGTGGCGACAATCTCTCGAACAACTGATTTTGTCGGCTTCGGAGGCAGCAATGGTGCGAGCGCTCGTGATCATCGACGTGCAGAACGACTTCACCGAGGGTGGGGCGCTCGGAGTCGAGGGGGGCGCCGCGGTGGCTGCGGCTATCACAGAACACCTGCGCGAGCATCCCGATGACTACGCGGTCGTGATCGCATCGCGCGACTGGCACGACCCCGACAACGACAACGGCGGGCACTTCGCCTCGGCCGGTGAGCCCGACTTCGTGTCGACCTGGCCGCGACACTGCATGGCGGGAACCGAGGGCGCCGAATACCACCCCGCGATCGACACCGGTCTCATCGACATTCACGTGCGCAAGGGCCAGGGCGTGCCCGCGTACTCGATCTTTGAGGGCACCACCGATGACGGTCGTGGCATTGTCGTTGCCCTCGATGAGCTGAGAATCACCGACGTTGATGTCGTGGGCATTGCGACGGACTATTGCGTTCGCGCTTCGGCTCTGGATGCTCTCGCCGCCGGTCGCCGCGTGCGCGTCTTGACGCACCTCGTTGCGGGTGTTGCTCCCACGTCGAGCGCCGCCGCGCTCGGCGAACTTGCTGCGGCAGGGGCCACGCTCGTCGGCGCCGAGTAGGTCGGATTACACGAGCAACTGGTGCTTCGCGAGGTCGCGGTAGAGCGGCGTCGACGCGATGAGTTCACTGTGCGTGCCGACTCCGACGACGCGGCCGTGATCGAGCACGACGATTTGGTCGCTATCGACGACAGTCGAGAGTCGGTGCGCGATGACGATGAGCGTGCGGTTCTCCGCCACGGCGTCGATCGCCTCGCGCATGCGCTGCTCGTTGAGGCCGTCGAGCGATGACGTCGACTCGTCGAGCAGCAAAATGGGGGGCGCCGCGAGCAGCGCGCGCGCAATGGCGAGGCGCTGGCGTTCGCCGCCCGACAGCATGACGCCGTCTTCGCCGACTTGAGCATCCAGACCCCGCTCATCGCGCTCGAGAACGTCGGTGAGGTTGACGGCTCGCAGCACCGCGACGCACTCGTCGTCGGTCGCCTCGGGAGTCGAGAGTCGCAGGTTCTCGCCGATCGTGCCGGCGAGCACGGGGGCGTCTTGCTCGACATACCCGATCTGCGCGCGCAGGTTAGTGCGGTCGAGCGCCCGA
>JAAFHT010000069.1 GCA_013297625.1 Actinomycetota bacterium
CGTCTTGCACAAGCAACACGGCAATCGGAGGAGTGCGTACCTCTTCGCCCGCGTCGTTCTCGGTTGCCGGCGCTTGCACGATCGCGAATACGCGGCGCGGCCACACGTCGCCTTCTTCGGGCAAACGCTCGGGCAGCGTGAGCCGCACGTCTCCTGCCGGAAACACGGGCGCGATCGCGAAGTCAGCCACTTTGGCCTTGATCGAGTAGCTCGACTGGCGCAACTCCAGCGCGGCTCCGGCGAGGCGCGTTTCGGCGAGCGCTGCATCGGCCTCGGCATCGGCCTGCTCGAGAGTGGCACCCACGCGCGCGATGATGCGTTCGAGTTGGTTCTCGGTCACGGCGACCTCAGGAGTCTCGGCAACGTCGGTTACCTCGGGGGTCGGCGTCGCGACGGTGGTCGAGCTGGTGCCCGTGCACGCGGTGAGCACCACAGCGCCGAAGGCGAGAACGGGAAGGAGTGCGACGCGCTGCGCGGCGCGACGACCCTTAGGCCGACCGGGGCGCATGCGGGTTGATGCGGGGCGATACCGCGAGGGCCGCGGCACCTTGGGCATCTTCGGCGTCTTGCGCCGAGGCCCTCGCTGACGACGCATGTGCAAGAGAGCCCAGAGCAAGAAGAGCAGCCCGACGACCAGTGCTCCGACACCGCCAAGAATGAGCACGGTCGAGAACGGCGTGCTGTTGTCGAGCGGCCACGTGATCGACATCGCTTGCGGAGACGGCAGGGTGCCATCAGACACCACGAGCATCGAAACCTCATCGGGAACGTTGACCGTGAGGCCGAGCTCACCCTCACCCTCGAGGTCGCCGAACCACAAGTCGCTTCCGGCCGGGTTCGGAACGACCATTTCAGAGCCCGCGATTCGCTCGCTCACGAGAGACCCGGTCTCGTCATCGAACGTCACGAGGTTGTAGGTCGCTGAGCCGACCCATGCGAGCACATCGCTCGTGCGGCCGTAGGCCGCCACGATCGCCTCAGTCTCGGTCGGCGCCTCAGGGTCTACCGTCGGCGCGGGAGTCTCACCGACCTCGGGGGTATCTGTCGACACCGTTTCGTCAACGGGAGGGGCAACGACCCCGCCGATGATTTCGAGGGTCTGGCGGCCGTCGTAGGCATTGAGTGCGGTGCCGTCGATCACGGTCACCGTGGCCGTGGAATCGAGCTGCAATTCAGCGGTAACGCGGTCGGGCGGCGCCCACACCGTGCGCTGGGCAACACCCAAACCAACACCGACAACGGCGACGACAAAGAACACGATCGCTGCGACAAATCGCACGGGTCTACTCCTCTCGTGCTGGCGCATCGCGATCAGGAATGATCGCGGCCCAAGAACGTTTGACGGTGGAAACCAACCTTCGATGCGGTTCGCATCGATCCACCTGCGCTCGACATCGGGCGAGTTCCGTCTTCGGAAGACGGGCGTCCAGCAGAACAAAGACATTCCAGAATAGCCGACTCTCGCGCGATGGCCGATTCGACCGACGATTGCGAGTGCCCATAAGCCGAGGTCCCGCGCCGCCACAGGCCAGCCGACGACTACACTCGAACGCGTTCACCCCACCCAATACCGGGAGACGGCACGTGGCAGACACTGAGTACGACTTCGGCAGCGAAATGCGCGGCTACAAGCGCGAAGAGGTCGATCGCGCCCTGCAAGAGATTCGCCGTGAGCTCATCAAGTCGAACACCGATCGCGCCGACAGCGCGAAAGAGGTTGGTCGGCTGCAAGCGGTCATCGACGATCTGCAGGCCGAACTCGACGAGGTCGGTCGCCCGACCTACGCAGGTCTCGGTTCGAAGCTTGAGCAAACCCTGCGCGTGGCCGAAGAGCAGTCGACGCGCCTCATTAGCCAGGCCGACATCGACGCCGAGAAGCTGCGGGCTGCCGCCCAGACCGAGGCGCAACGTCTGCAGTCAGAGACCGCCGAACGCACCGAGCGCATGGTCGCCGATGCCGCCGCACGATCGAACCAATTGACGGATGCCGCAAGCCGTCAGGCAGAAGAGACCATTACGCGGGCTCGCGCCGACGCCGACGCCCTCGTGCAAGAGGCCGTGCGTGAGGCCGCCGCCATTCGCGGCGCTGTCGCCACGGAAGCCGCCGAGGCGCGCGCGACGGCCAAGCGAGAAGCCGCCGCTCTGCGGGCCGAGACCGAGCGTGAGTTGGCCGAGCTTCGCGTCGTCGCCGACCGCGAGGTGGCCGAGGCCCGCGAGGCCGCCGGATCCCTCGCGCGCGACACCGAGCAGGCTCGCACCACGTTTGAGAGCGACGACGCCACGCGCCGCGCGCAGCTCGACGCCGACATTGAAGCAGCGCGCGCAGACCTCGCGGCCGAGCTCTCGGCAACGCGCGAATCAGTCGAGAGCGACCTTGCGCGCCGCACGGCCGAGTGGGATGCCGAAGAGCGGCGCCGCCGCGCTGAGGTTGAGCAGCTCGAAACCCGCAGCCGCGCGGCACTCGAACAGCACCTCGCCGCAGGCCGCGCCTCGCTCGAACTCGAGCTCGAGGCTGCCCGCACCGCACTGGCCGAAGAACTCGCGAGTGCGCGCACGGCTGTGCAACACGAGGTCGCCGATGCTCGCACAACGGCCGAACGCGAGATTGCCGAAGCACGCACCGCTGCCGAGCGCGAGATCGCGGCACAGCGCGCCGCTTACGACGAGAAGGCGGCGACCCAGCGCACGGCGCTCGAGCGCGACGGCGAACGTCAGCGCCGCATCCTGACCGATGAGGCAATCGCCGTGCGCGCTCAGTTGCAGCACGAAAACGACGAGCACCGCGCCCGATTGGCCCGCGAGGCCGAGCAGGCACGCGTCGACCTTGACGTCGAGCTCACCGCACGACGCGACGAAGCAGAACGTGAATACCTGGCTCGCCAGCAAGAGGCCGTCGTGCAAACGCAGCGCTACCTCGACGAAGCGACCGCGCAGCTGGCGACGGCGCAAGAGCGAGCAAGCACTGCGCGCGCCGAAGCTGAGGCCCTTGATCGCGCGTCGAAAGACCAGGCCGAAGCCGTTCGTGCGCAGGCTGACACGACCGCACGGTCGGTGCTCGACAATGCCGAAAGCCGTGCCACCGCACTTCTGCGCGACGCAGAAGAGCGCACGACCGCCATGGTGACCGAGGCCGAAGACCGGCTCGCGCGCATCCGTGTTGAGCGTGACGCGGTTGCTGGCTACTTCGAAGGACTGCGCGGGGTACTGTCGCAGGCAGAAACTCTCACGACCCGCGACGAGTAATCGCCGATCGCACGACCCGGAGGACATTCGGTGAAGATTCAGAACGCATTCCGGCTCGGCATCTTCGGAGGGCTCGGCGTGCTCATCGCCTTGCTTATCGGCGGTGCCTTCGCGTCACTCGCGACGATCCTGACCTACATCGGTGCAGCCATCTTCATCGCGTTGGGCCTCGACCCGCTCATCACGTGGCTCGAGTCGCGCAAGTGGCCGCGCTGGGCAGCGATTCTCACGGTGCTCGTCGGCGTGTTGGGCATGTTCGCCGGACTCGTTTTTGCGATCATCCCGGTGGTCATCGAACAGTCGAACAAACTCGTCGTGCAAGTCACCGAGTACGTCACCAACCCCGAATCGCTCGACCAACTGCTCGGCCAGATTCAGAGCGTGATTCCCGCAGAAGTGCTCGATGTACGTGCCGCGGCAGAAGACCTCTTGGCCTACATCACTGACCCCGATAACCTCGCGCAAATCGGCGGCGGCGTGCTCGCGGTCAGCGTGACGATCGCAGCCGGAATCTTTGGCGCGCTCATCATTCTCATCCTCACGCTCTACTTCACTGCGTCACTGGGCTCGATCAAGCGTTCGCTCTACCGTCTCGTGCCGCGTTCGCGCCGTGAGAAGTTCATCGGGATCGCCGAGCAGGTGTCGCACGCCGTTGGCCGTTACGTCGTCGGACAAGTGTCGCTCGCTCTCATCAACGGCGTCGCGAGCTTCATTTTCTTGACGATCATTGGCGCCGCGTATCCGGCGTTGTTCGCCTTCATCGCGTTCTTGTTCTCTCTCGTGCCCCTCGTCGGCACCCTCTCGGGCTCGATACTCATCGTTGCAACGCAGTTGCTCGTGAACCCCGAGTCGTTGATCACCGTGATTGCAGCGGGCATCTACTACCTGGTCTACATGCAGGTTGAGGCCTATGTGTTGAGCCCCAACATCATGAACCGGGCTGTGAAGGTTCCTGGCGTGGTCGTCGTGATCGCGGCCCTCATCGGCGGAACACTGCTCGGAATCCTCGGCGCACTCATCGCTATCCCCGTCGCGGCGTCGATCATCATCATCATCAACCAAGTCGTCGTTCCTCGACTCGAAGAGAAGTAGTCAACCGGCGACGGCCACCCTTGCTCGGGTCGAGCGACTATGGCCACTCTGTCGGCAACGGGAGCACCGCCGGGTTCAGTCGCGCCACGATCTCGGTGAGCACGCGCACGGTTTGGTTTTCGCCCACCCACAAGTGCTTGCCGCCCTCGACGGCCACGAATTCGCGTTCGGGCACGCTCGCGAAGCGCTCGAGAGCCTCAGGCGGGCGCAGATAGTCGTCGAGCTCGGGAACGACGACCACGAGCCGCTTGCCGCTGCCCGACCAGGCGGCTACCTCGTTGGGCGTCGTGCGATGCAACGGCGGTGAGAGCAGAATCGCCCCGACAACGTCGTGCTCGAGGCCGTGCTTGAGAGCAACCTCGGTGCCGAACGACCAGCCGAGCAACCACGGGTCAGGCAGGCCCCGCTCGGCGACGAAGGCCATTGCTGCATCCAGATCAAGGCGCTCGTCATCGCCATGACCGAAAGAGCCCTCGCTCGTGCCCCGCGGCGAGCTCACGCCGCGAAAGTTGAAGCGCAGCACGGCGATGTCGGCGAGGGCGGGTAGGCGCGCTGCGGCCTTGCGGATGATGTGCGAATCCATGTATCCCCCCGCCGTGGGCAGGGGGTGCAAGCAGACGAGCGTCGCCACCGGATCGTGACTCTCGGGCACCGAAAGCTCGCCGACGAGAGTCAGCCCATCGGGAGTGTGCAGCTCGATCTCGGTGCGCACGGCCGGCAGCACCGTTGCACTGCGAATGGGTTCACTCATGGTTCTAGCCTCCAGCAGTGCGCGTGCCAGTGTCGACGATCGGCAAGGTCAGCCTGCTCACCCATGAGGCCGTCGGCGCGCCACGCGACGATGTGTGCCTGGCCAACGGGCACCTCAAGTCGGCAGCCCGGGCACAGATACACCTTTTGCGCGGCAACAGCCGAGACCTGCTGCACGTTCCAGGTTCCGGAGCGCTTGACGACCGAGCGCCGAAGACCCGCGGTGATGCGGTCGAGGTCGAGTGGGGCATCCGTTTCGTCAGGATGCCGTCGGCTGCTGTGGCGGTCAGTGCGCGAACGATTGCTGCGGGGCATGGATGCTCAGGCCTAGTACCAGCCCACACGCTGGCTATGCGCCCACGCGCCGCAGGGCGTCTCATACCGCGCGGCAATGTAGCCGAGGCCCCACGTGATCTGGGTTGCGGGGTTGGTCTGCCAGTCGCTGCCCGCTGATGCCATCTTGTCGCCGGGCAGGGCTTGGGGAATGCCGTAGGCGCCCGAGCTCACATTCTCGGCAGAGACGTTCCACCGAGACTCTTTGTTCCACAGGGCGAGAAGGCAGTCGTATTCGGCGACGCTCCACCCTCGATCGGTCACCATTGTGAACGCAATCGCCATCGCCGCGCCCGCTTGTGGCGTGGACGCTGCCAGAGCCGAGCCAGTTGGGACAACTCGAGAGGTCAGCCATTCGATGGGCTCGATGCTGCTGACGTAATCATCGGTGGCAATGAACTGCTGTGTGGCCTGCTGAGGCGCCGGGGTGATGGTTTCGAGTGCCATCACGGGCGACTGATCAGTGATGGCGGCGAGCACGAAAGCGAGGGAGACAGCGGAGGCAAACACGGGGAGCGACCAGGGAGCACGCACGTGACGCTCAAGATGGGGAGCGATGGCACGCCGATCGACGCCTCCTCCCCCGCCGTGCGTGGCACGGTCGTCGGGGGTGCCGAGGCGCGCGTTGATCGCTTCATGCCGTCCCACAGTTCAGAGAGCCTACCCGAAGGCCCTCGCCGGCCGTCGTGAGGCGACTGGCCTAGCGAACCGCCAGCATGAGCCCGACGACGGTATCGAGCAGCAGATCGACCTGAGTTTCGTTGTACCCGCGATAGCGCGATCGAAACGCGATGGTGCGCACCGATTCAACGGGGAGGGCACGACCACTCTCGAAATACTGCGAAACGCGAGCAGCGAAAGCGTCGACGTCAGCGGGGTGGTAGCCCCGCGTGAACGGGCTCACGCGGCGAAACTTCTTGCCCTCAGGGCGCGCGAGTCGGTCGAGAATCTCTTGCGCCGTCGCTCGTGCCTCGGCGTAGTACGCCTCAGAACCCTGCCGGGCGATGGCCTGATCACGCTCTCGCGTGGCGAAGGCCTCTTCGAGGCGCTCGAGAGCGGCATCGACGTGCCGGGCGGAGTAGCCGTCTTTACGCACGACCCGAAAGGCGGTGTGACGTATCTCGTTGCTCGTCACACTCGCGTCGACCCCGGCCGGAGTCGAGAAGGCTTCGCGAGCGCGATCAAGAAACGCATCGACCTCGTCGACGTCATAGCCAGGCTTGCCGGATCGGGCGAGAGGAAAAGTCGAAGGCACCGCACCATTCTGCCGCAGTCCCCGAGAGGCGGGCGCCACGGTGCGCAGCAACACCCCTGCATTGGCCGTCAGTCGGTAGCCCGCGGCTCCACCGTCAGGCCGAGAAATCAGCCGAGAAACGTGAAAATGACGTACGCGGCGATCGTCGAGGGCAGCATCGAATCGAGTCGATCGAGGAATCCGCCGTGACCCGGAAGCCAGGTCGAGATGTCTTTGATGCCCAGGTCGCGCTTGATGAGCGACTCGGTCAAGTCTCCGAGGGTGGCGACCCCGACCAGCGTGAGGGCGAGAATGAGCCCGACCCACCACTCGGTGCCGATCATGAAGACTGCGAGCAAGATTGCCGCGAGGGTTGCGGCTACCACTGAACCCGCAAAGCCCTCCCACGTCTTCTTCGGGCTGATGCGCGGCGCCATCGGGTGCTTGCCGAAGAGCACGCCCGATGCATAGGCGCCCGTATCGATCGCGATGACGACGATGAGGTACGCGAGCACCCACCACTCGCCGCCCGGCTGCGCGGTCATGACGACGGCGAACCCGGCGAGCAGCGGCACGTAGCTCAAGACGAAGATGCCCGCGGCGAGGTCGGTGCGCAGCGAAACCCCGGGCTGCCGCATGGCGGGCCGAATCGTTTCGATGATGCGCCACAGGCTCACGAAAGCGACGCCCGCGAGGAAGGCCCACCAGAGCCCGGGCGCCCCGAGGTAGAAGGCCGGCGGAATGACGCCGATCGCCGCGATGACAAGGGGCAGGCGCGGAATGTCACGCCCCGCGAACCGCAGCGCGCTCGCGAGTTCGTAGACGGTGAACGCCACCAGCGCCGCCGCAAACAGCATGAAGACCTGTTTGAACACGATGAGGCTGAACAGCAACGCCAACCCCAACACGAGGCCAAAGAAGATGGCCTTGGTCAAACTGCGACCGGCGCGCGCCTCGATGCGGGCATCCATCTCGCGAGCTTTCGCCTCGAGATCGTGCACCTTGTTTTCGATGTCGTGGATGGCCGCCTCAACCTCATCGCGCGCCGAAGCGCCACGCCCCCAGCGTCGCGCCGAGCGGGCAGGCTTCTGCTCGGCCGCCTCAGCGGTCGATGCGGATTCGGGAGTCTCGGGCATCTAGACCTCGAGCAGCTCGGCTTCCTTTTTCTTCAACGCCTCTTCGGCCGCGTCGGTGGCACGCTTGGTGATCGCCTCGAGCTCTTTCTCGCCGCGCGCAACTTCGTCGTCACCCACCTCGGTCTTGAGCTTGTCGAGGTCTTCTTTCGCCTTGCGACGAATGTTGCGAATCGCGACCTTGCAGTCTTCGGCCTTCTGCTTGACGATCTTGACGTACTCTTTGCGGCGGTCTTCGGTCAGCTCGGGCATCGTGACGCGAATGATCTCGCCGTCGTTGTTGGGGCTCGCCCCGAGGTTCGGAAAGTTCACGATGGCCTTCTCGATCTCTTTCAGCGCGCTCTTGTCGTAGGGCGTGATGAGAATCGTGCGCGCCTCGGGGTTCTGCAAGCTCGCGAGCTGCGCGAGCGGCGTGGGCGTGCCGTAGTACTCGACCAAGATCTTCTGAAACAGCTGCGGGTTGGCCCGGCCCGTGCGCACGGTCGCGAAGTCTTCTTTCGCGACCTCGACGGCCTTGGTCATCTTGTCGGTGGCTTCTGCCAGAACATCGGCGATCACGGGCGGCTCCTTCGGTGGGTCGCCCCCGAGTCTAGTAGGCGCGGGCTCAGCCGAGCGCGAGCAGTGCGATCCCCGCGAGCACCACAATGCTGCCAATGATGCGGCGCAGGGGGTGTGGTTCACGAAACAGCAGCCACCCCGCAAGGGCGATGAGCACGACGCTCACTTCGCGCGCCGGGGCAACGACGGAGACCGGCGCGAGCTGGTAGGCGGCGAGCACCGCCACGTAGGCGAGCGGAGACAGAATGCCCACGATGGCGATGGCCACGGGATGCTCCCGCGCTGTTCGCGCGAGCGCACCGCGCTCGCGCAGGGCGAGTGGCAACAGCACAGCCAGCTGCACGACCATGCTCGCCCAGTAGTAGCCCACGGGCTCGAGGTTGGCGCGTGTGACGGCTGCCGCATCCCACAGCGTGTAAGCAGCGATGATGACCCCGACGGCCGCCCCGTAGCGGATGCCCCGCCACCGCCGCGCAGAATCCCCCGCTGCGCCCTCGCTCGCGCGAGCGCCGGCCATGCCGATGACGACCACACCCGCGACGACGAGAGCAGCACCCGCGAGCGTCACGAGGCCGGGTCGCTCGCCCAGCAGCAGCACCGCCCCCACGACGCTCAGCAGTGGCCCGGTGCCGCGAGCGAGCGGGTACACGACCCCGACGTCGGCGAGGCGGTATGCCCGCTGCAGCACCAGGAAGTACGCCACCTGCAGCAGGGCACTGCCGAGCACGAGCACGCCGACCTGGGCGATGAGCGGCTGGGCGATGAGCGGCTGGGCGATGAGCGCCGGCACGCCGAATGGCGCGAAGACAATGACGCCCACTGCGAGCGTGAGCGCGATGAACGCCGGCCCGCTGGCACCCGCGCGCTTGAGCGCGAGGTTCCAGGTGGTGTGCGCAATCGCGGCGAGCGCGATGAGCAGGGAGGCGGTCACTCGCTCAGCCTAGAGTCGTCAGCCGGTCGCTCCGTCGCGCACAAACTCCACCCGAAAGTCACTGATGTAGACGTGCTCGTCGCCCGCCATGTCTTTGAAGAACAGGCGCGCCTCGCGACCCAGCCGCAGGCACGTGCGCTTTGCCGCCAGGTCGTCGGGTGAATCGGTCGGCTGCAGCGACGGATACCAGAGCGTGTGCCCGGGCCGGTGCACAATACGCACGGGCGTCGACCACTGCTGCGCGTTGTCGCCCTCGCCCAGATCGCGGTTCGGGTTGATCGAGAGAAACAAGCTGTCGCCCACCCAAAAGCTGCCGTCCACGCGACCGAGCAACATGACCCAGGCTTCGAGGTGCTCGTTCCAGCTCACCGAAGGACCCCAGTAGTAGAGCTCGTCACCTTGCGAGACGGCACCGCCGCCCTCGGCGGTCGGGATGCGAAGGCTCGCGATCGGCTGCCCGACGCCGTCCCACGGCGCGTCAAAGGCCGTGCCACTCCAGCGCCGCGCGGCGCCGTTCGGTGCGTCGAGAGCGGCTAGCGGCACGCGGGCCACGCTCACGCACTGCGCTGCGGCTTCGGTGTCGCGCGACCAGGTCTGGGCATCCCACGGTTCGGGGTAGGCATACTCGCCGTAGAACACGTAGAGGTGGTCGCCCGAGGCAACGGCGCTCGGGTCGCCAACCCCGCCCGGGAAACAGTTGTTGCGGTTGATCGGGAGTCGGATCATCCGTTCATCGCGGTCTTCGAGCAAGATGCCGTGGTTGGCCCAGCTCAGTCCCCCGTCGGTCGACTTCATGATGCCGATGCGCGGCACGGCCTGCACCGACTCGGGCCCCGTGAGCCCGGGTGGCCAGTCGTCGGCACGCAGTCCCTCTCCCGTTGCGGGATCGAACGGCAGCGTCTCGGGGTAGTTCTCGTTGTGATACAGCGCGTAGAGCGTGCGCCCGCTCGCGTCTGACGAGTCTTGATAGACCGTCTCAAACCACACGGCACCGTGCAGGCCCGGCTCGCCCGGCGGAGTGTTGGACGGCATCGTGGGCTCGACGAACTCATCGGGTCGCCGCGAGAAGGCCTCGGTCACCGTCGCGCCGTCGGCGTGCTTGAGCTCGTTCGCCTGGCCCCATACGGGGTCTTCGCCATACTTGCCCGGAAAAATGCGAAAACGGTCGCCCACCCAGGCCGTCGCCATGTTGCAGTCGACGAAGCTACCGAAGGTGAAGCGCTCGGTCGGCGTGAGCCGCACGCTGATTCCGGGCACTCCCGTGGCGATGGTGACGGCGTCGGTCATGGATGCTCTCCCGGCAGGTCGTCGGCGGGCGACGCGATCGCGTCCCTTAGATCATACCTAACCGGCAGAGCCGCCGCTCAGTTCGAGACTCGCGTTCCAATGTGCTCGCCGCGGATTGCCCGGGCAATGTTTCCGCCGGGCTCCATGCCGAAGACGACCATCGGCATGCTGTTGTCCATGCACAGCGAGAACGCCGTCGAGTCGACGACCTTGAGGCCCTTCACGAGCGCCTCTTGATAGGTGATGCTGTCGAGCTTGCGCGCGTCGGGGTTGCGCCGCGGGTCATCGCTATAGACGCCGTCGACGCCGTTCTTGGCGACGAGCACTTCGAGCGCGCCGATCTCGAGCGCACGCTGCGCGGCAACCGTATCGGTCGAGAAGTAGGGCAGCCCGGCGCCGGCACCGAAAATGACGACGCGGCCCTTCTCAAGGTGCCGCTCGGCCCGCAACGGAATGTAAGGCTCGGCCACTTGCGTCATCTGAATCGCTGATTGCACGCGAACTTGAGCGCCCGCTTGCTCGAGAAAGTCTTGCAGCGCGAGAGCGTTCATGACCGTTCCGAGCATGCCCATGTAGTCGGCGCGTCCGCGATCCATGCCGCGCTGGCTGAGCTCAGCACCTCGGAAGAAGTTGCCGCCACCGACGACGATCGCCACCTCGACGTCGGCCGCCGCGTCAGCGATCTCGCGGGCGATGCCGCTCACGATGTCGGGGTTCACACCGAGAGAACCGCCTCCGAAGGCTTCACCCGAGAGCTTCAACATGACGCGTCGTTTCTTGTCAGCCACAGCGAGCTCCTTCTGGTCTAGCGGTGTCTCCAGCGTAGGGCGTTTCGTGACGCCCGCGTGCCGAGTCACATCAACTTAAGTTGACAGATCACGCGTATCAACCTAAGTTGATGGCATGCCCGAAACCATCCGCATTCCCTCCCCCGACGACCCCGCCGAAGCCTTCGCGGCGGTCATCGCTCTTCGACGCCGCGCCGCGTCGCTCGAGCGCGAAGCCGTCGACCGAGCGCTCGCAGCGCAGTGGACGTGGGTCGAAATCGGCCACGCCCTCGACATGACCGCGCAAGCGGCACACAAGCGACTCGCTCCCTCGCGTCGCTCGACGCACTGACCTTCCA
>JAAFHT010000132.1 GCA_013297625.1 Actinomycetota bacterium
CCGGTGCGGAGCATCTGCTCATCGCGGCACTCCTGCTGAGCGACGCGTCGGCCCGCACCGCGCTGGGCCACGACGGCACGGCAGCACGGGATGCCCTGCGCGCCGTGCACGCCGACGCACTCGCCGCAGCCTCCGTCGTCGACTCTGCGAGCGACGCGTCGTTGCCGCGTGCACGCGGCCTCTACCGCAGCCGGGTCAGCACGCGCGATGTCTTTCAGCGCGCCAAGTCGCTCGCCCGCCGGTCGCCCACCGGACTCCGTTCTGCCCACGTGCTCATTGCCCTTGCCGAGCGTGAGCACGGCACGGCAGCCCGAGTACTGACGCAACTCGGCGTCGAGCGCGATGCGCTGATCGCCGCCGCGACTGCAGAGGCAGCCCGATGAGCCGGGCAGGCTCGGGCCGTTGGGGCACGGGCGACTGTGCGAACAACAGAGGCGGCGCTCAGAACGCACCCGGCTCGGCTCGCGTGCGCCGGACGGCGCTTGCAGCCGCCGCCGCGGCGGCGTTGCTGTCGACGCTGCTGGCCGCGTGCGCACCCCTCGACGCGGGCACGACGCCGCGAACGTCGCTCGCCGACGGCGCGGCACAGTCCGATGCCCTGCTGGCGCGCGTGATCGCAAGCGATGGCCCCGGTTGCGCGAGCGCCGTCGTGATCGACGACGAGCTCGTGTGGGCGGGCGAAGCCGGTCTCGCCGATGTTGACGCGGGGCGCCCGATTGACGCCACCACGCGCTTCGACATCGCATCCGTCTCGAAGCAATTCACCGGGCTCGCCGTGCTGCGGCTTGCTGAACAAGGCCTGTTCTCGACGAGTGACTCGGTCACCGACGTGCTCGACTTCGACGCGTCATGGGCCGACGAGGTCACGATCACCGACTTGCTGCAGCATACGAGCGGGATTCCTGATTACACCGACCTGCTCTTCGACGCCGGGTTTGAGCTCGACGACGTGAGCGACCAGGGCGACGCACTCGACGTCATCGAGAGCACGGAGCTTGAGCTTGAACCCGGCGATCGGTTCTCGTACTCGAACTCGAACTACGTGCTGCTCGCGTCGATCGCCGAAGAAGCGAGCGGCACCGACTTCGCCACGGTTCTTGCCCGCGAGGTCTATCCCGACACCGAGATGAGGCTCGAACCGGCGTCGACTGCCGACGACGTGGCCCTTTCGTATGAGGACGGCTCTGAGTCGCGCGTGGAATGGCTGCAGGTCGGCGACGGGTCGGTGGTGGCGACGGCCACCGAGTTGGCCCAGTGGGGCACGATCTACGCCGACACGAGCGACCCGGCGGTACGCGCCATGACCGAGAGCGCTGCGGATGACGGCGCGGGAGGGCAGTACGGCGCCGGAATCGGCATCGACCCCGAGGGCAATCTCGGCCACAGCGGTGGTTGGGCTGGCTTCGTGACGCTGTTCTGGGTATCGGCCGACCGCTCGACCGTCATGAGCCTGTTGTGCAACAGCACAGACCTCGAGATTGATGTTCTCGCCAACGGCATGCTGACCATTTGGGAGTAGGCGACGCGCTCGCGCCAACTCACGCGCAGACGGCGAGCGCCACACGCCCCACCAACGACGAACGCCCCGGGCCTGAACCAGGCCCGGGGCGTTCGAACGAGTGAAACTAGGCGCCGACCTTGAAGCGGGCGAAGCCCGTCACGGTCAAGCCAGCATCCTTGAGAACCGTCGCGACCGTGAGCTTGTTGTCACGCGCGTAGTCCTGCTCGAGCAGGGCAACCTGCTTGAAGAAGGCACCCACGCGACCCTCGACGATCTTCGGCAGGGCGGCCTCAGGCTTGCCCTCGTTGCGCGAGATCTCTTCGACGATGCGACGCTCGGTCTCGACCGCTTCGGCCGGGACCTCGTCGCGCGTGAGGTACTGCGGGTCGGCGAACGAGATGTGCTGCGCAATGCTGCGCGCCGTCTCGGCGTCAGAACCCTCGTACGCCACGACCACGCCAACCTGCGGGGGCAGGTCTTTGTTGGTGCGGTGCAGGTACACGGCGAAGTTCGCACCGGCGACGCGAGCAACGCGACGCAACTCGAACTTCTCGCCGATGATGGCGGCCTCTTCGTCGATGATCGTGGCAACGGTCGAGCCGTCGACCGGAGCGGCCAGGGCCGCTTCGACCGAGTCGGCGCCGGCGGCGACAACAGCCGCCAGCACGCGCTCGCCGAGAGCCACGAACTTCTCGCCCTTGGCAACGAAGTCGGTCTCGCACGCGAGCTCGATCATCGTCGTGGCGTCGGCACCCTCGTGCGCGGCGATGAGGCCTTCGCTCGTCGAGCGGTCGGCGCGCTTCGCGTTGCCCTTGGCACCCTTGAGACGCAAGATCTCGGTGGCCTTCTCGAGGTCACCCTCGGCCTCGACCAGGGCGTTCTTCGTGTCGACCATGCCGGTGCCGAGGCGCTCGCGCAGGGTCTTGATGTCTTCCAGGCTGACGTTCGCCATAGAGGTGTCCTTACTCGGTCTCAGCGGCCGGGGCGTCAGCCTCGGCGGCGGGCTTCTTCTTGGCAGGGGCCTTCTTTGCGGGCTCTTCGGCAGCAGCCTCGGCGGGGGCCTCAGCAGCGGCTTCTTCAGCAGCGGGCTCGGCGACCTCGGCGACAGCGACCTCGGCCGCGGGGGCCTCGGCGGCGGGAGCCTCAGCGGCAGCAGCGCCCTGCTCAAGCAGTTCGCGCTCCCACTCAGCGAGCGGCTCGACGGCGGAGACGTTGCCCTCAGCGGCCGGCTTGGCGTGCTTGCGGATCAAGCCTTCGGCAGCAGCATCCGCGATGATGCGCGTCAGCAGCGCCACCGAGCGAATCGCGTCGTCGTTACCCGGAATCGGGTAGGCGAGCTCGTCGGGGTCGGCGTTGGTGTCGAGAATGCCGATGACGGGGATGCCGAGCTTCTTGGCCTCGTCAATGGCGAGGTGCTCGCGCTTGGGGTCGACGACCCACATGGCGCTCGGGGTCTTCGTGAGGTTGCGGATACCGCCGAGCGACTTGTGCAGCTTGTCGAGCTCGCGCTTCTTGATCAGCAGCTCTTTCTTGGTGAAGCCCTTGGTGGTGTCGTCGAAGTCGAGCTCTTCGAGCTCTTTCATGCGCGCGAGGCGCTTCGACACGGTCTGGAAGTTGGTCAGCAGACCACCGAGCCAGCGCTGGTTGACGTAGGGCTGGCCCACGCGCGTGGCCTGCTCGGCGATCGACTCTTGCGCCTGCTTCTTGGTGCCGACAAAGAGGATCGTGCCGCCGTGGGCGACCGTCTCGGTGACGAAGTCGTAGGCCTTGTCAATGTAGGCAAGCGACTGCTGCAGGTCGATGATGTGGATTCCGCTGCGCTCGGTGAGGATGAAGCGCTTAACTTTCGGGTTCCACCGGCGGGTCTGGTGCCCGAAGTGCACGCCGCTGTCGAGCAGCTGGCGAATGGTAACGACGGCCATGGCCGTACTCCTTCTGTTCTCAGTTGTCGCCCCACCCGACGGGAGGGGCCCTGGTGTCCGGCGCTGGCCCCGACCCGCACGGTGGTACTCCCGATTTCTCGGGACCGGCAAGACTGATGGGGATGTGCGCCACGATGTGGACACGCGAAGTCAGCCGCGACAGGCACGACTGCGTCTGCCATCATATCACCGCTCCCCCACGGGCCTCGCGGTCGCTTGCGTTCTGCCCGTTACCGCCGATTCGGGCGACGGATGCGCCGCTCTCGGCCACGCTCGTGGCATGCGTCTCGCCGCCCTTGCGCTGTTGTTGCCCCTCGCCCTGAGCGGCTCCGTTGCCCCCGCCGACCCTGACTGGGTGTGGCCGGTCGATGGGCCGCGCGTCGTGGTGCGGCCCTTTCTCGCGCCACCCACGCCCTACGGCATCGGCCACCGCGGTGTGGACCTCGCGGTGGTCGCCGTTGGCGACGAAGTAGTCGCCGTGACGAGTGGGGTCGTGCACTTCGCCGGAGTCGTCGTCGACCGCCCGGTCGTGACGATTCGCACGGGGCAGGTGCTCGCGACCGTCGAGCCGGTCACGCCGTTCGTCGAGGAAGGCGACGTCGTCGCCGCCGGCGACGTGATTGGCACGCTCGAACCCGGTCA